>JAAYTM010000023.1 GCA_012518015.1 Synergistaceae bacterium | reverse complement strand
AGGGGACATCATTTTATCGTCGAGGCCTCTGGCTGTAATGACGTGATAGGGGAAATCGAAAAAATGCAAGAAATACTTGTCGAAGCGGCGAGGCACGCAAAAGCTCATATTTGGACAGTTTCCTTTCATCGCTTCCCACCAAATGGAGTAAGCGGAGTAGTGGTCATAAGCGAATCTCACCTTTCAATTCACACATGGCCTGAGCTGGGGTATGTGGCTTTGGATATATATACCTGCGGCAGCGAAACTCTTCCGGAGGTTGCCGTGGATTACGTGCTTGAGAGGGTAAATGCAAAACACACCCATGTGACAGAAATAACCCGTGGGCTGGATTATGGTGACCGCGAATTTTATCATTCCATCGTCACCTGGGAAGAGAGACTCCGAGGAAACGGCGGATAGCTGGCCAGCTAAGACAAGTAGATTGGCGTAACTTGAAATTGGCGCAACTTGAAGGAGGTTTTGCCTATGAGCCTACAAATTTGGGGCAACACTCTTGGCACGTGGCTTGCCGCAGTAGTTGTCATGGCCATTTCTTTCTGTGTTTTATATTATGCAAAAAGGCTTGCGGATAAGTACATCTCGATTCTTTATGCTCGCAGGCCCAACGTGGTTTTAGGTTTAATGTTGAATTTAGTACGTCAAATAAACGTCTATTTTCTGGTTTTGCTCGCCATTCTCATAGGTTCATCGCTTTTAACCCTCCCCGTAAGGCTGTCGCGAGCTATATCAATTCTGGTGATACTTTTCTTGCTCTTTCAGGTGGGCTTGTGGGGAGATAAGGCCATAAACTATTGGCGAGACACAAAAATCAAGAAGAAAGCCGACGAAGATCCCTCAATGGCAACGATGCTCTCGGCGCTGGGCTTCATGGGAAAGCTCCTTTTTTGGGGTATAATTGTTCTGATCGCCCTGGAAAATATGGGCATCGACGTTACGGCCCTGATCGCAGGCTTAGGAATAGGCGGCATCGCAGTGGCTTTGGCGGCGCAAAACATACTTGAGGATCTTTTTGCCTCCTGGTCAATAGTATTGGATAAGCCCTTTTTGGTGGGCGATTATATCGTCATAGATGGCTATTCCGGAACGGTCGAACACATAGGCTTAAAGACCACCAGGATGCGCAGCTTGACTGGTGAGCAGCTCGTTTTTTCAAACTCCGATCTTTTAAAATGCAGGATTAGGAACTACAAACGTATGTACGAAAGAAGGATTGCCTTTTCCTTCGGTGTTGTACTTCAAACTCCCCTTGAAAAGTTAAAAGAGATTCCCCACATCGTCGAAGAAATCATCACTTCAATAGAAAACACGCGCTTCGATCGGGCCCATTTTGCAAGTTACGGCGAATTTTCCCTGAACTTTGAAGTAGTTTATTACGTGTTATCCTCGAGCTATGCCCTCTACATGGACGTTCAGCAGGAAATCAACCTGGCGATTTTGGAGGAATTCCAAAAGAGGGGCATAGAATTTGCTTACCCGACTCACATGGTCTATGTATCGGAAGCTGCGCCGGTCGACGTTTCGGAGGAAAAGACTGAAAAGGGAGGGACATCAAATTAGAGGCGAGAACATGGATGAAATGATCCAATCAATAGTTGAAGTGCTTAAACAAGAGTTTAGCCCTCTTAAGATCATACTGTATGGTTCTTTTGCCAGGGGTACGCAGACTTGGGACAGCGATGTGGATTTTTTGGTCGTTGTTCCTCGCGGTGTTAATAAAAGGGATATGGCGGTGGCGATGCGAGTGGCGTTGAGCGATTTTCTTTGCGGAAAGGACGTGGTCGTCGCTACCCCTGAGGAGCTGTCGATCAAGGGCAGCGTTCCCGGAACTTTATTGTACTCTATGTTAAAGGAGGGCAAGGTGTTATACGAGGATATGAAGCCTTACGTAGAAGAAGCCCGTATTTGGCTTGAATGCGCGGAAGATGACGTCGAGGTCGCCGAAAGAATTTTGGGGCTGGGCTTTAATCGGCATGCCTGCTGGCTGTCTGCCATGGGGGCCGAAAGGGCTTTGAAGGCCTTTTTAATTTCAATGGGGATTCCTTTTCCGCGGAGCCACGATCTTAACGCCCTCTATAAGCTTATATTGGAGCATTGTCCCTGTGAAGGACTATCTTTAGATCACAGTGAGCTTGCGAAATTTTCTGAGTGGGCCGTGGAGGCGGGGCACCCTGGCGACTGGCCTGCCATATCGGACGAAGAGGCTAAAGGGGACGTAGCCTCGGCTAAAAAAATTGTCTCCGCCATTTCAAGCCTTTTTGTCGACAGCTAAGTTTTTCAGGGACATTTCATGCCATGCCTGTAGATTAAGCGTATGAGCGGGCTTGGCCAACTTCACCGGAAGGAGCATTTACATGGCTAAATATGATTTTGATGAGGTCATAGATCGCAAGGGAACGTGCAGCGAAAAGTGGGACGGGTTAAAAAAGCATTTTGGAACAGATGATGTCCTGCCAATGTGGGTGGCCGATATGGACTTCAAGTCGCCTCCAGAAGTGATAAAGCTTATCGTAGAAAGATCTAAACACGGGATCTTCGGATATCCCGTAAGGACGGAAAGCTATTACGAGGCCATAATAAATTGGGTTCGCGAGCGGTACGACTGGGAAATAAAAGGCGATTGGATCGTCGACGTGCCAAGCGTTATGCCCGGGATAGCTGCCGCTATCTTGGCTTTTACCTCCCAGGGCGACAGCGTCATGATCCAGCCGCCGGTATACCCTCCCTTTTTTGAGGTGATAAAATCGCTTGACAGGCAGGTTCTTCCCAATCGTTTGCAGCTTGGCGAAAAATGGCACATGGATTTCAGTGAGCTTGAAAGGCAGTTGCCTTCTGCGAAGGCTTTCTTGTTGTGTAACCCTCATAACCCAGTGGGACGCGTTTGGACTGCCGAAGATCTGCTCTCCCTTTCAAGGGCCTGCCTCAAAGCGGGAGTCCCGATCTTATCCGACGACATTCATTGCGATTTCGTATACCCTGGCCACAAATATACCCCCCTTGCCTCGCTGGACGAAGAGTCCCTGATGAACACGGTGACTTTTATGTCCGCCAGCAAGACCTTTAACATCGCCGGATTTAAAAATGCTTACGCCATAGTGCCGAATGCGGAAATGAGGGAAAAACTTTCAAAGATATTAAAGGGGCTTCATTTTGGTTCTGGCGACCTTTTTGGTATACTTGGGCTTGAGGTTGCTTACCGATATGGAAAGGATTGGCTCGACGAGCTTATTTTGTACCTGGAAGAAAATAGAGATATTGCAGTTTCTGCCCTGCAAAAAGCGGGTGTGGACGTAATAAGTCCCGAAGGAACTTACCTTCTGTGGCTTGATCTTAGAAAACTTGGATTATCACAAGATGAGTTAATGAAATTTTTGATAGAAAAAGCGAAACTTGGTTTAAACGATGGTTTGAACTTTGGACCCGACGGTGCGGGCTTTGTCAGAATGAACATAGGGTGTCCCAGCAAGATTTTACGGGAAGGCATAAACAGGCTTGTCAGGGCTTTATCCTAAATCGCATAAAATTACGTGGAGCCTTAGGGCTTCGCGAATAAGGGCATTTTTTAAATAACCCCTGTTTTTGCGCGATAACTTACCCTTTGACGTGCCTTAAAAGGGAGAAGGGGTTTAAGGCAGGGAGGATAAAATGAGTTTAGACCTTTTTGTCATGAATGGTTCCGTGATTGACCCGCAAGAATGCGAGATCTATGAGGCTAACATCGGAGTTGCGGACGGCAAGATAGTTTACGTAGGAAGCGATGTCATCGAGGAAGTCGAAATCTTAATTGACGCCAAGGGGCTTTACGTTTCGCCCGGTTTCATCGATACCCACATGCACAACGAGAACTCGGCCGAAAACGAGGTCGAAAAAGCTTTGCTCTTACAGGGAGTTACGACGGCCATAGCGGGAAACTGCGGAGTGGGACCCATAATATCTGAAGAGTTGCTTCAAAGGCCTCGCTACCTCAGGCTGGGGTTTTTCACGGGGCATCAGGTTTTAAGGGAAAAAGTCGGCCTGAACAATCACTATATGCCCGCGAGCGCTTCGTCCATAGAGGCCATGGTCGAAATTTTAAAGCAGGAGTTATCGAAGGGCAGTTTCGGCCTTTCCCTGGGGCTTGAGTACGTGCCCGGTACGAGCTACGAGGAGATGTGCAAGCTTGCCAAAGTAGTAGCGCAATATGATAAAAGATGGGTATCCATGCACATGCGGTATGATGGTGAAAAATCCCTTGAAGGCGTAAAAGAGGCCATATCTTTGGCCAAAGATTGCGGCGTCAGGGTTCAAATATCCCATTTGGCGAGCATGGCTTCCTTTGGCTGCATCCGGGAGGCATTAAAATTGATAGAAGAAGCCAAGGCATACGTCGATGTGACCTTTGATTCCTACCCCTATAAGGCCTTTTGCACCCAGATTGGCTCTGCAGTCTTTGACCCGGGCTTTGAAAAGCGCTGGAAGAAGGGCTTTTCATACTTGCAAGTCGCCTCTGGCAAATACCGAGGAAAAAAGCTAACGCAAGAACTTTATATAAAGCTCAGAAAAGAAGAACCCGACACACTGATCATAGCTCATGTGATGGACGGCGAAGAGGTAAAAGCTGCCTTAAAACATTCTGATTGCATAATAGCTTCCGATGCGGTTTTAAAAAATGGCCAGGGCCATCCGCGCGTGTGTGGCACTTTCCCGAGGGCCTTTAAAATCCTCTTAAGAGAGGGGTTCTCTTGGCCTGAAGCAATACGCAAAGCCACCTATTTGCCAGCAAAGTCTTCTTTCTTTGAAGACAGAGGAAATATAAAAGAGGAATATAAAGCTGACTTGGTCATATTTAATCCCAAAAAACTCAGAGATTGCGCTACTTTTAAGGATCCGCTTATTTCCCCGAAGGGAATTGAGTACGTGATCCTTGGCGGCAAAATAGCAGTCCAAAAGGGGACGGTCCTTCAACCTCACGGCGAGGTCATATTGCGTAACTAATTTTCATCTACGGGGATCCACGGGCTCTCTTCGGTGTCGCGTCGTGAAGGGTCATATATCCATAACTTGCCCGAGGAGGAGTCAAATTTCATCATCGTGTCGTCTTCTTTGATGATTAGTTTATATCTCTCAGGATGGGAGAGAAGGGCGTTTCCCAGGTTTACTGAAAAACCCACAACTATCCCCACGGTGAAGCTGATTATTATTACGATTGCTATTATGCCCACTGAAAGGTAGCTTTTCGCCATGGTCGAAAAACCTCAATAAAAAATGGTAGCCCCAAGGGGATTCGAACCCCTGTTGCCGGACTGAGAACCCGGAGTCCTAGACCACTAGACGATGGGGCCACAACTTGAAATTTATGGCTGGGGGAGGTGGACTCGAACCACCACTACATGATCCAGAGTCATGCGTCCTGCCGATTAGACGATCCCCCAGGGCTATGCCTTTCGGCGAAAGTTATGTTATCATGACTCTTGCGGCAGTGCAAGGGCTTTCTTAAAAATATTTAAGACTAATTTCGCTTTGCGTGTTACAATTTATTTGTTCTTAAGTTTAACCTTTAGCTTGATGCTAAATTCTGTGTCATGGTCTGAAAAATCGGCAGGAGGTGTCTCAGTTGAAAGTAGAAAGCCTATCCTATAAGGAGCTGCTAAAAAAAAGACCCCTAAACGTGCAGGCAATATATGGGGATGAACCCGTTGGCCTGGTCAGCGGCAGGGATATAATCGAGGCTGCCAGGAAAAAGGGTGCCGTCGTTTTGGCCGCCAACGCTAGAAATCCCCTGACGATAAAAGGCGTATTTCGGGCCGCGAAGAAGCTCAACTCGGTGGTTTTGATAGAACTTGCCAAGTCAGAATCCACTTATTGCGGTTGTACATATGACAACGTCCCCGATTATGCGGTAAAATATTCAAAGGAACTCGGACATGGCGTGATCTTCGGGTTGCATGTAGATCACTACACCATAAAATCCATGTCTGATGTATATAAGGCTATAGCGCACTTGAGGCAGATAATAGAACGAGGCTGGACGTCAGTGGCAATTGACGCCTCTCATAATCCCGATTGGGAAAATTTGATGTATACGAGAGATGTGGCCCAACATATTCCCGCCTACTTGGGCTTGGAAGTGGAAGTGGGTGAAATAAAGGGTCCCGGGGATCTGACCACCCTTGAAGAGGCGCTCTTCTTCGTTGGTGGGCTTAACGCCTGGTGCATCTTCCCCGATCTTCTCGCCATTTCCAACGGGAGCATGCATGGGACCTATGACAAAACGGTAGGACAAATAGAGGGGATTGACCTGAATCGTACAAAAGAAATTGCCGATGCCATTGCTCGTTACGGGGTTTCCATAGCGCAGCACGGCATATCGGGCACCCCCTTGGATAAGGCGGCGATGTTTCCCAAGTACGGGATAAACAAGGGAAACGTCGGCACCTTGTGGCAGAACATAATTTTCGGGCTTGAGATCGAGCCCGAGACGGGCAACGCTGTGATAAAGGACGGTTCCTACGTCAAGGACCCAAAAAGAGGCATTCCCATAGATTTGTGGAATAAGATCGTGGCCTGGGCTGACGAGCAGGGCTACAGCAGGAAATCGGGCGATTACAAGAAGGCGAACAAGCCCTTCCATGACCAGATAATGGCGTTGCCCGAAGAAATACAGGAGCAAATTGTCGCCGAAACGGAGGAATGGGCTACCAAATACATAAAGGCCTTTGCGAGCGAGGGCACGGCCGAATTGATCTTTGAGGCAATTTCTTCTCGAAGAGATCACAATTCCACGCCCGAGCGCAAAGTGTACCATTCACGGAGCGAGTTCACTCCGGAAAAGGCCCCTGATGCCTGCAGGAGAAGGAAAAAAGATGATAAAGATTACTCAGATTAGAAAGGTGTTTTAAAAGCTTATTCGTAGACTTACGTGAGCTTTGGAGGGAGACAAAGGTCCCCCTCCATTTTGACGTGGAGGTGAAGTGTTAGTGCAAAGAAACGCAGCGAAATGCAAGAAGCGTTCGCGAAATAGCAGTAGAACTACCGCCTTGAGGTTCATTCCTCTTGGTGGTGTTGGAGAAATAGGAAAGAACATGAACGTGCTCGAATACGGAGACGACATGTTAGTGATCGATTGTGGATTGATGTTTCCAGATGAGGAGATGCTGGGCATAGATTTTGTAATACCTGACCCGGCATATCTTTTGGAAAATAAAAAAAAGATCCGAGGAATCATCATAACTCACGGTCATGATGACCACATAGGGGCTTTGCCCTTTATACTTCCAGAGTTGGATTGCCCCGTGTATGCCACTAAGCTTACCCTTGGGCTTATAAAGGGGAAGCTCGAAGAAATAGCGCCAGACTACGAGCTCAAAGCCCACGAAATCGTGGCGGGAGACGAGATAGAACTCGGGTGCTTCAAGGTACGGCCTTTTTCCGTCTGTCACTCGATACCGGACGGTGTCGGATACGCAATATATACGCCTGTCGGGGTCGTGCTGCACACGGGAGATTTTAAGCTCGATCCCACTCCCATTGACGGGCGGGCAACGGATTATGCCCTGCTTGCAACCTTGGGGAAAGAGGGCGTGCTTTTGATGTTGTCCGATTCGACAAACGTGGAGCGTGACGGGTTTACTCCTTCGGAGCGCATGGTCGGAAAGACCATGGAGCAGACCTTCAGGCTTTACAGAAATAAGCGCATCATAATATCCTCCTTTGCAAGCAACTTGCACAGGGTTCAGCAAGTAATAGAAACGGCCACGAGGTTTAACCGCAAAGTTGTGCTCATAGGAAGAAGCATGGTGGCAAACGTCGCTCGCGCCAGGGAGCTGGGATATATGGACGTGGACGATGACGTTTTCGTCCAACCCTCGCAAATCGAGGATTTTCCGCATAACAAGCTGGTTGTCATAACTACGGGAAGTCAGGGCGAGCCCTTTTCGGGTTTAGTGCTCATGAGCCGTGGCAATCACAAGTACATTAAACTTGGCTCAAAGGACCTGGTCGTCATAAGCGCCCTTCCCGTCCCGGGAAATGAAAGGCTTGTTCACAGAACGATAAACGACCTCTTCAGGCAGGGTTGCGAGGTAATATACGAGGCAGAACAAAATGTTCACGTATCTGGGCACGCCTCGCGCGAGGAATTAAAGATGATGTTAAGCCTGGTCAATCCTACTTACTTCGTGCCCCTTCATGGGGAATACAGGCACCTGGTCAGACATAAGCAGCTGGCAGAAGAAGTGGGAATGCCGGCAAGAAACGTATTCATCCTGGAAAAAGGGGACGTTTTAAGCATAACCAAAAAGCAAGCCAGGACCTCGAAAAAAGTACCAGTAGGGGCATATATAGTGGACGGTCGCACTTACGGAGATCTGAAGGGAGGGCTTCTTGGCGAAAGAAAGGATCTTGCTGAGGACGGCGTCGTGTGCATCTCCATTGCACATGACCCTTACGGCAACCTGGTGGCCCCAGTTTCTGTAGAAAGCAGAGGCTTTTTGCATCGCCTGGATGCCAACGAGCTTTACAGCAACATCGAGGAGGCTGTGGAAAAGGCTGTCAAAACCTTCAGGATGGGAAATAAAGCGGGAAAGAAAGACGATGACGTAGCTTCGCGAGTCAAAAGCGCGGTGAGAAAAGTGCTTCGAAAATTTTCCCTATCTCCGCCGGTGATCTTGGTCATGGTAAACGAGGTTCAGGGTAATGGTTATGCTTCAAAGATTGCTCAAGGAGAGCTGGCAAGATGAGCTTTTTTCACACTTTGTTCCTGGGCGCCCTTCAGGGAGTTACGGAGTTTTTGCCGGTCAGCAGCTCGGGTCATCTCGCCCTTGCACAAAATCTGTTCGGCTTTGATGACCCTCCCCTGGCCTTCGATGTTTTTCTCCATTTTGCCACCATGATGTCAATCTTTGTATATTTTTTGCGTGATATCCTGGAGTTATCGAAGGAATGGTTCCTTGGCTTGACCGATAAAAGCTTAAGAGAAAGTTCGGGTTGGAAGTACGGTTGGGCAGTGATACTTGGGACATTTGTCACCGCTATAGTTGCCTTACCCATTGAAAGCGTAGCTTCCAGGGCTTTTGGCGTCCCCTGGGCCGTTGCTTGCGGCCTCATCGTCACGGCTTCACTTTTAAACTGGGCAGGACGCATTGCTTTGAGCGATAAAAGCATCAATATTTGGACCGGTCTGATTGCCGGTCTGGCCCAGGGATTTGCAGTTATGCCCGGAATATCAAGATCGGGCAGTACAATCGTGGCTACCTTGATGACGGGAGCTAAAAGAGAAGAGGCCTTTCGCTTTTCCTTTCTTCTTTCGCTCCCGGCCATAATGGGAGCAACTTTGCTCGAGGGCACGAAGGTCGTAAAGCAACAGGCGGTCTTGCCCGACGGCTGGTTTTATGCTTGCGTTTTGGCCTTTTTTTGTGGCCTGGCGTCGCTTCGTTTCATGAAAAAAATAGTGATTTTTGGAAGGTGGAGGTTCTTTTCCCTCTATTGTCTTCTTACGGCGGGCATAGGTTTTGTGATTGGAATGTTTTGATATTATGTTTCTAAGCGAAAGGATGAGCCATTGAAGGTGAGACGTGACGTGCGAATTGTTTTGGCCTCGAATAGCCCCAGGCGTAGGGCGTTGCTGACCGAGCTTTTAGGGTGGGACGTATTGTTTTTATCTCCTGACGTCGAAGAAGATGTCGAGGTTTTTCCCTCTCCTGCCGAAGCGGTAAAGCGCCTGGCGATCAAAAAAGCCTCATCGGCGGCGCCTCTTTATCCAGACCTTTACGTAATCGGTGCCGATACGGTCGTTTGCATTGACGGTCAGGTCCTTGGCAAGCCTTCGTCCTTGGATGAAGCTTATGGGATGTTGCTGAAGTTGAACGGTCGCACTCATGAAGTTTATACGGGGCTGGCCGTCATGAAGGAAGGCATATTACTGACCGATCACGAGGTAACGCGTGTAACCTTTAGAAACATGAGCCGCAAAGCCCTTTGGGCTTATGCGGAAACGAGGGAAGGCATGGACAAAGCCGGCGCCTATGGAGTGCAGGGCGCGGGATCTCTTCTTATTGAAAGGATTGAAGGCTGCTTTTTTAACGTGGTTGGCCTTCCCTTGGCGAAATTGTCCCAATTGCTGGAACGAATGGGTTGGCCTCTCGAAGACCAGTGGAGGTGTGTCGAGTGAGAGCTTTTTTAAAAAAACTTGTCTTGCCCTTGCTGGCGTTGACCATCGTAACCGGAGTGTTGGGATTAACTGCCAGGTTCAAGGAAGAGTCGATGAAAAAAGACGTGACCCTGCTAGTAGAATACGCGGATGTCGAAGCTATGGCGCGTCAGTCCGGGGTTGACTTTGAAGAAATGTTAAGCCGCTTATTTAATGGCGGAATAACGGCCGTTTCCTTCAAGGACTTAACGGGAGCAGATTTGCGAGATGGTGATTCCCCCGTTTTATGGGGCACTTTAAGAAGCCTTCTTCCCGAAAGAAGTTCCGATAGTCTTTCTGATAACGCAGCCCTCTTTATTCCCAAGGAATATGACGACTGGTTTTTTGAAAAATATCTAAAAGCCCGCTTTCCGGGTTGCGCCACATACGCTGTTTCCGGAGGCAGCATATACGTCTTACCCAGGGAGCCGAAAGAGCTTTTGGAGGTTGGCGTCATACCGGACCTGGTGGCCTGCAGGCGCCTTTCCCACTTAAACATTCCCTTAGTTTACAGGCCTTCTCCCACCTTTGGGATTTCTTCCGAGGACGCGGCTAAAAGCTTGGATTTGCTTTTTGCCTCCCTTTGGAGACTCAGGGGTATTTTGCCGCAAGGTTCAGTGGTCTTCGGCTATCCCGATTTTTCTCCCATCATGGAAGTGATGAATAAATATGGCGCCGTACTTTTGCAGCCGGAATTTGCTCGCCTGATAGGCGAAAATGAAATTTCTTGGAAGTCTTTTCCCAATATTCTTCCCTTGCATAGCGTTACCACGGTGGAAATTGTCTCCAGAAACCTGTCTCGACCAACGTTGGTCGAGCGATTCGCAAGGGCTGCCAGGGAGAGGTCGGTCAGGGTGTTGCTCTTGCGCCCTTACGAGGTCGCGTCAGGTCCCTGGATCGAAAGCTTCGAGCAAGATTTAGCCTATTTAAGAAGTTTGCTTGAAAGGGACGGGTTCGTCTTCAAGTTCGGCGAACCCTATCCTGAGTGGGTGCGCAATTCGTGGGCTGTCGTTTCTTTTTTGACAGCGAGCCTTTATCTTTTGATCTTTTTAGCTTCTATGGAGGAAGAAAAGGTCTTCGTATCTACGAAATGGCTTCTGGGAATTGCCCTTGTCGTTGCCGCACTGGCTCTTGGGTCCAACTATCTTGGCATAGCTGCAAAGATCATGGGAGCTTTTCTTGCCTCCTTTGGGGCTTTTGCTGCTACTCTTGCAGTACTTGAGGCCAAAAAACCCTTGTACGGATTGCTAAAGGGTATGTGTACGGTGCTTGCCGTGGGGTTTGCCTTGTCTTCTTTTTTCGGTACCCCCCTTTACATGATGCGTCTTTTGACCTTCTCCGGCGTAAAGGCAACGTTGGCACTTCCGCCTCTGCTCGTATTGCTGCACGATATGACAAGGCGACGTTACCCGGAAAAGGTGGGCGAAGTTTTAAGGCGTCCTCCCATATGGGGAGAGCTATTGATTTTGTTCGTCCTGGTTTTGGCGGCAGTCGTAGTTTTGCTCAGAAGCGGAAACGTTCCCTTCGTGCCAAAATGGGAGGTGGCCTTGCGAGACGCCTTTGAACGCTACCTGGTGGCAAGGCCGCGAAATAAGGAAATATTTATCGGTTATCCTGCTCTTTGGCTCGCGCTTGCCATGGGGATGACGAAGTCCAAAGCCTCTTTTACGCGATTTGGGTCACAGCTTTGTTTGCTGGCCAGGATGGCATCTTCCCTGGCATTTGCCTCCGCCGTAAACAGCTTCTGTCATTTCCATACCAGGATATATTTCATATGCTGGAGAGTTTTTAATGGCCTTTGGGTAGGATCGTTTTTCGGCCTCGTACTCGTGGTCGCGTTTTTCTTGGCCCTAAAGGTCAAGGCCTTCAGGAGGTTACTTTTTTGTGGCGAGGAAATATGATCTTGTCATATGTGGATATTACGGTTTCGACAATTTGGGAGACGAGCTGATTTGTCTTGCCCTGATTGAGATGGCCCTTGAGGCGGGTTTAAAAAAAGATCGCATTTGTGTACTTTCATCGGATCCTCGAAAAACGAAGTCTCGCTTCGGCGTAGCCTCAGTTAACAGATGGAATATCCTCGAGGTTTTAAATGCCTTAAGGCAAAGTAGAAGCTTTCTTTTGGGTGGCGGGGGGCTTTTTCAAGACTCGACGAGCCTCAGGTCATCTCTTTATTACTGGGGAGTCGTGCTCTTGGCTCAAGTGGCGGGAGCTGTGCCGTGGGCCTTTGGGCAGTCGGTAGGGCCGCTGAATTCGAAAGCGGCAAGGATGCTAGCCAGAGATGCCCTGAGACGCTGTCGCGTCAGGTTCGTAAGGGACGAAGCTTCAAAAAAACTTTTGGCTTCCCTGGGGCTTGATTCAAAAATAGCGCCTGACCCCGTATTTTATCTAAAATTCGATAAACCCGACAAAGAAGTTTTTAAAAAAACTTTGGTCTTTAACGTAAGGCCAACGCGAGACGACAAGGGCATGTCCAAATTGCTGGTGCAAAATGTGGAATTATTTGCTAAGATGCATGAATACGATCTTAGGGCGATATGCATGTCCGAGGAAGACCTGCTAGAATTAAAGTGTCTGGAAAGTTTTGTCAAATTCGATGACGTGGTTGTGCCAAAAGACCTAAAAGACGCGATACTTGCCTTTGAAGGAGCGACGGCAGCGGTCGGCATGCGCCTTCATTTTTGTATATTGGCTTTGATGAATCAGGTTCCTGTCATCGCCGTCCCTTATGACCCAAAAGTGAGGTCTTTTGCCTCGAAGTGGAATATACCTTTGTGGGAGGGCGAGGGAGATTTAGATCGTAAGATCACGGGAATTAGAAAGGCTAAGCCCGAAGAAATAGCTACTGCGAGAAAGACTTTGCAAGAGGCTTTTTTTCTCGCATTAAGGACGACATTGGGAGATGAGAAATTTTGCAGCGTGAGCTTGAACTAAAATTGCGCCGTATAGCCGTAGAGGTAAGAAAAGACGTATTGCGCATGATATCCATGGCTGATTCCGGCCACCTCGGGTCCGCTTTTTCCTGCGTGGATATAATCGTCTACCTTTATTTTCATCTCATGAGGGTAAACCCCCAACTGCCGGGGTGGCAAGAAAGGGATAGGTTCGTATTGAGTAAAGGGCATGCCTGTCCGAGCCTTTACGCAGTTTTGGCCCGCAGGGGATATTTTGAGAGACAAGAACTTTGGAACTACAGAAAGCTCGGATCCTTGCTTCAAGGACACCCGCTTTACACAAATGCCCTAGGCATAGATGCTCCTTCAGGATCTCTTGGCATGGGCATTGGCATATCTTGCGGGATGGCCATGGCGTTAAAAACTGACTTTCCCGAAAGCAGGGTTTTTTGTCTGGTGGGAGACGGCGAGCTTCAGGAAGGCTCTTGTTGGGAGGCATTGATGACGGCTTCTCATTGGAAGCTGGACAACCTCTATGTCATCGTTGATCGCAACGGCCTGCAGATGGAAGGGGAGACCGAAACGATAAAGGCCTTGGAACCTTTGAAGGAAAAGTTCGAGGCCTTTGGCCTATTTTGCCTTGAGACCTGTGGCCACGACTTTCCTTCCATATACGAGACGTTCGCCAAAGCCGCTCAGGAAAAGGGCTTTCCTAAGGCCATAATAGCGCACACTAAATGGGGCAGGGGAATAACTTTGGCCGAAAACGGCGAGATGCCTGTAAAGGCAAGTTTATCGCGGAACCAGGTAACTTTGTTGTTGGACGAACTCAGCAAGGAGTCGGCAGCCTTGAGCGAGGAAGAGCGATGACGATGGAAAAAAGGAGCACGCGCGAAGCTTTGGGGGACGGCTTGACGGAGCTTGGGAGATTAAATGAAAATGTCGTCGTGATTGATGCTGATGTTGCTTCTTCAACCTACGTCAAAGCCTTCGCGGATGAATTTCCGGACAGATACTATAACGTAGGTATAGCAGAACAAAACATGGTCGAAGTCGCCTCCGGCATGGCCTTGGCCGGTAAAAAGCCCTACGCTGTGGCTTTTTCTTCTTTTTTGATCGGTAGGGCTTATGATCAGATAAGGTGCTGTGTGGCCATGCCCAATCTTGACGTGAAACTTGTGGCGACCCACGCGGGCATCACCGTGGGAGAAGATGGCAGCACACACCAGATGCTCGAAGACCTTGCCCTCATGCGAGTGCTGCCAAACATGAACATATTCGTGCCAGCTGATTACTGGTCGGCACGAAATATGATTGTTTCGTCTTACAAGAATGACAAACCGCTTTACATCAGGCTGGGACGACCTGAGGTTCCTCTTTTTTATTCTCCCTGGGACGAGTTTCATATAGGTGGCGGGAGGATAATCAGGGAAGGAAGCGATGTCAGCATAGTGGCTTGTGGTATCATGTTGTTTGAGGCCTTAAGGGCGGCCGATATACTGGCCCGTCAAGGCATCGAAGCAGAAATCATTGATTGCTACAGTGTAAAACCATTGCCTGAGGAGCTGATTCAATCGTCGGTGAGAAGAACGGGCTGCTGCGTTGTTGCAGAAGAGCATAACGGCATGGGTGGACTTTGCGGTGCTGTGGCGGAAAGTTTAGGCATCAACTATCCTGTGCCCTTGAGATTCGTTGCCGTGAAAGACCGCTTTGGCGAAAGCGGTACGCCTGCCGAGCTCCAGGAATACTATTCCCTTAAATATCGTGAGATAGTGGGCGCGGTCGCTCAGGTCTGGACTACGAGAAGGCGGTGAGCGGATGGAGATAAGGATGGCCGGAGTATCCAAGATCTTCGACCCCGACATTGTTGCCCTGGAAGACATATATCTTTACATAAAAAAGGGAGAGTTTGTATACTTTATAGGGCACACCGGCTCAGGCAAAACCACGCTCCTTCGCCTGATAAACAGGGAGTTGGTTCCTTCGTCGGGTCAGGTAATGGTGGGCAACTATAACTTAAGGAAGTTAAGGTTGGGACAACTTCCTTACTTTCGAAGACAAATAGGCGTTGTTTTCCAGGACTTCAAACTCTTATCACACCTTAGCGCTGCAGAAAACGTGGCTTTTGTCCTGGAATCTATAGGGATGCCTAAAAGGCAAGTGCAAGAAAGAGTAAAGGCAGTGTTGTCCATGCTGGGCTTGTGGAGGAGACGATTTTTATATCCTGAACAGATGTCTGGGGGAGAGCAGCAAAGACTCGCGATAGCAAGAGCCATAGTCAACATGCCGTCTCTGCTCATCGCCGATGAGCCGACTGGGAATGTGGACATGGAAACGGCCGAATCCATAATGGAGATCCTTTTTTCCATAAACGCTTCCGGCACGACGGTGCTCATGGCCACGCATAATCAATATATCGTGGATGCCTTTAGGGCGAGGGTGATCGAATTAGGCCATGGGCGCATCGTTAGAGACGAACCCAAGGGAGAGGTGCAGCTTTATGGCGACCTTTAAATACGTCATAAGGGATACGATAAGGCAGCTTACGCGTCATTTTACCGTCGTCTTTTTGACCCTCCTCACCATAGTGGCCGTATTTTTGGCCGTGGGAATGAGTATTTTGCTTTCCATCAACGTTACCGCCCTGGCCTTCCAGATCGAAAGCGACCTCACGATTGAAGCTTACCTAAAAGATCAAAATGCAGTCGAATCTGTCATGGGCAGGTTGAAAAACATGCCTCAAATTACAAACGTGCGCTACATCTCGCCCGAAGAAGCTTTAAAACGGCTTGACGAGAAAATCGGACAGGGAGACCAAATCATTTCGCTTTTAGGTGACAATCCGCTTCCTCCAAGTGTTATAGTAACAGTAGACAAGGCAGAAAATCTCAACCTGGTGGCCAATGAAATTGATGCCTTTCCGGAGGTAGACGACGTGATTTATGCCGGAGAGGTTGCCGAACGTCTGGCCTCTTTGGCTTACTTTTTAAACAGATTTGCCATGGCGATATTTTTGGTTGCCATCATAACGAGCCTTGTCGTCATGATGAACACCATAAGGATAGCCTTGTATTCCAGGCGCGAGGAAATTGGCGTCATGCTTTTGGTAGGAGCGACACCAAACTATGTATCGTTGCCCTTTCTATTGCAAGGTGTCGTATTGGGAGGCATGGGAGCTCTCATGGCCCTATTTTTCTTGGTGAGGGCCTATCGACGACTTCTCGAGGTTTTGTCCAGGGTACTTCCCTTTTTTAACATGTTGGATTCACCGGAGATTACGCTTTGGCTTTTTTGCCTGTTAGTGGGAGGTGGAGTGGCTTTAGGCTGGATATGCAGTTGGTTGGCCGTCCATAAGCACATCCGCAGATCATTGAAGCCGCGATGACCCCGATGGGGGAGGTGAAGCTCGTGAGTAAGGCAGAGCATTTTCGCGAAAAACTGACTCATAGCCGGAAAGGTTTGAGTTTGTGGCATGTTTTTATTTTTTTTATCCTAGCCGGACTTTTCGTCTTGGAGATACCTTCTTTTGCTGACGACTTGGAAAACCAAATAAAGCGGGAACAACAAAGGCTTGAATACATTCAAACGAAGATCACCCAACACAAAAAGGAAGCCGCTTCTTACGGAAAAAAGGAAAAAAGCTTGCTGTCAGAACTTGAGGAGATAAATCAAAAGGAAGAATTGACAAGGCAAAATGTCAAGGTCTTGGAACTGAAGGAAAAGAAGCTAAACGCTCGGATCAAAGAGTTAACGCAAAAGATCAAAGAAGAAGAAGCGCTCCTTGTAAAGGCAAAAAGTGCCTTGAGCAATAGGGTGGTTTCTCTGTACAAGTATGGCTCAGTTAGCCAATATAAACTTCTTTTCTCGGCTCGAAACGTGCAGGAAGCTATGAGCATCTCTTATTTGCTTGGCAGAGTTGCCAAGGCTGACGGCGAATTAATAGTGGAGGTAAGAGAGAGAAAACGATCCCTTGAGGCGTCAAAAGAGGAGCTTCAAAGGCAAAAAAACGACCTTTTGGCCAACAAAAAGACCTTAGAGTCGGAGCGAAAAAAACTGCTTCAAGCTCAAGATGAGCAAAAAAAATTACTTTCTGAGATAAGACGCCAAAAAAGTTTGCATGAAAAGGCGGTGGCCGAATTTGCGGCCTCGCAAAAGGAGCTTCAGGATAAGATCAAATCCCTTCTTGCCGAAAAAAGAAGGAGAGCAACCGCATCCAGCAGCCAAAGGCCGGTACTTACGGCGCCCAAGGGTAAGCTTCTCTGGCCCGTGAACGGTACCGTAATAAGCAATTTTGGAACGAGGGTGCATCCGGTCTTTAAGACCAAGACAGTTCATACGGGGATCGATATCGATGTCGCTCACGGGACCCCTGTCAAGGCAGCTGCGAGGGGAGAAGTGCTTTTTACCGGCTGGCTTAAAGGTTACGGACAGGTTGTAATAATTGATCACGGTGGAGACATGACGACGGTATACGCCCATTTGTCTGCCATAAGTGTCAGGGAAGGCCAGGTGGTAAATCAAGGCAGCATAATAGGACGGGTAGGAAATACCGGTGTTGCCACGGGGCCGCATCTGCACTTTGAGGTTCGCATAAACGCGAACGCCGTCGATCCGCTTAAATACCTGCCAAGATAAATAAGCAAAAGGGGGGCGTAGGTCAAGCAGACTTTAGAAGTTTTATTCGATGCATGAATCGACGCTTTGGTTTAGCTTGATAAATTTGTCAGTCCAGATTGAAAGCTTCCTTGGAAAGCGAGTGATTTAGGTGAGAGGGTTCGTCGAAAGAAATAAGCGCCTGATTTTCGGCATGCTTGCCCTCGTGGCGCTTCTTGCAGGAGGGCTTTTAGCCGCTCGTGCAAGCGGTGAGTTTCAGCTCAAGGATATTTTGCCCTTCGATGCTCAATACGTGTGGATGATGAAGCAGACAAGGTCAATACTTGAGACCTATCATGTAAATGACGATGAGCAAAAAAGCGACGAAGAGCTTTTTTACGGCGCCATGAAGGGAATGGTGGCCGCCTGGGGCGATCCCTACAGCAGGTTTGTGGATCCTGACGAGTTAAAACAAGAAGAAATAGATATAGAAGGAGAATACGGCGGGCTTGGTATATACATAGGCAGTAGAGACGGTAAGATCTTGGTGATAAGTCCCATTGAGGGGACTCCCGCTCACGAAGTGGGTTTGGAGCCCATGGATGAAATAGTCAAAGTCAACGATGAAGTCGTGTTGGGCTGGAACATAAATGACGTGGTCAAAATGCTGCGCGGGGAGCCTGGGACGAATGTTACCGTTTGGGTTAGGCGTGAAGGTCACGATGAACTTCTCCGATTCGACATAACAAGGGAGCTCATTAAGATCGAATCGGTCAGTCAAAAGCGATTGACGAATGACATTGCTTACATCAGGATAAAGCATTTTACTCAAAAGACGGCGGAAGAAATGTTGAGCGCCTTAAAGGTAGCAGGCGAAACGAAAGCAAGGGGTTTGGTACTTGACTTGCGAAACAACCCCGGCGGCTTGCTCGATGCCTCCGTTGCCGTAGCTGACTACTTTTTAGACGGGGGCGAAATCGTGAGTATACGCGGTAGGGTTGACAAGGCCAACGAGATCTTTACCGCAAAGCCCGGGACGGCCTTTGACGGGCCCATGGCCGTTTTGATAAATGAAGGAAGTGCAAGTGCCTCAGAGATCGTTGCAGGTGCGCTCAAAGACAGGGAAAGAGCCGTCTTGGTGGGAGAAAAAAGCTTCGGCAAGGGTTCGGTTCAGACGCTTTTCAGGCTTCCCGACGGTTCGGGTTTGTTTGTGACGATCGCCAAGTACTACACGCCTTCGGGTGTCATGATAGATGGTGTTGGCGTTGAACCCGATATCGTGGTCGAAGGTAAGTACACGGGAAAGTTGGATGATGATGAACAGTTGAAACGTGCCACAAAAGAGGTTGAAGCCCTCTTGGTCAAAGTGCCGGATAAGGTGGCCAAATAGGCCCTACAGGTAGGTAGAGGAGCCAAGTTGTAGCTCTTTTTTAAACTACTATGAAAGTGACGCGGGCGTGTTATGAAGAGGCTAAGTGATAAATATAAATGGGCGATAATTTTGTTCCTGACAGGCCTCGGACTGGGCTTGATTTTTAGTGCTTTAAAGAGAGATGTTTCAATCGAGGCTCAAGTCGAAACGGTCCTTGCCAAGGGAGAAACCGGTACCGGGGTTATTTCAGAAGACGAAGCAAGCAATTCGAAGCACTTGAATTCGGATCAGGGGGAGTTAAATTCAAATAGAGAACCAAACTTAAATTTGACTGACGATTTAAGACCTGCTTTGGAAAAGGGGCCCTACGTGGCCATAGTAGTCGATGACCTAGGGTTTTCTTATGCGAGGGCTAAGGAGCTTTCAAGGATAGATCTTCCGTTGACATGGGCCATCATACCCTTTCAAAGCGCAAGCAGGCAGACGGCAGATCTTGCTAAAGAAAAGGGGATTCCCTTCCTCGTTCATATTCCCATGCAGGCCTTCGGAGACAAAGATGGCGGTGCCTATCTAGTGGGCCTTTCCATGGGCGATGAAGAGATAAAAAGAAACGTTAAAAGAGCCATCGAATCGCTTCCGGGTGCGATAGGTGCGAACAATCACCGCGGTTCTGCTGCGACCTCGGACATGAGGGTTATGCGCGCTGCGATGGAGGGATTAAAAGAAACTGGATTATCCATATTTTTGGACAGTAGGACCGCTGCTTCATCCGTGGCAGCGTTTGAGGCCAAAAGGGCAGGACTTCTTGCACTCGAAAACGGCGCCTTCATAGATCATTTGGACGACGTTAATTTCATGTGGTCTCAGCTTAGGCGAGCCGCAGGGCTTGCCAAAAGACGAGGGTACATCGTCGCTATATGTCATGTACGACCCGCGACTTTAGTTTTTTTAAACCAATTGGCATCCAGTCCCGATGCCGGCGTGAAATTTGTGACCCTAGAAGAACTTGCGTGTCTTTTGTCGGCTTCCAGGTGAGTAAAACCGCGGCTTTTTATCGAGGGGGAAGTGGATGTACATGATGAAGGGCAAAGCTGAAGTTATCGTCGGAATGCAGTGGGGAGACGAAGGAAAAGGCCGAGTTGCAGACGCCATAACGCCAAAATCCGATGTGATTGTCCGTTATCAGGGTGGTGCAAACTCTGGACATACGGTCATTGTCGAGGGCAAAAAGTACATCTTTCACATCCTGCCTTCGGGGATGCTTTATTCCGGAAAGACCTGCGTAGTTGGAAACGGCGTGGCACTTGACCCCGATCGCCTGTTTGAAGAACTTGATGAATTGTCCTCTCAGGGTATGGACAGAGCAAGACTCATAGTGAGCGGTTCTGCTCACGTGGTCATGCCCTATCATAAAATTTTAGATCAGTTTGAAGAAAGCAAAGGGCTCAAAAGACGCCAAGGTACCACGGAACAGGGGATAGGCCCTTGTTACGTGGATAAGTTCGGCAGGACGGGCATCAGGGTTTGCGACCTCATGCACCCGGAAATGCTACGAGATAAACTAGATTATATTTTGGGGCTTAAAAACCAGATAATTACCAGGATATACGACGAAAAGCCGATTTCCTTCGATGCCCTTTACGATAAAGCCATGGCGTGGAAGGAAAGATTATCCCTTTACGTCGGCGACTGCTCGAAGGTCGTTGCGCAGGCCTTAAACGAAGGCAAAAGCGTCTTATTTGAGGGAGCTCAAGGGACAATGCTGGATGTAGATCACGGGACCTATCCTTATGTTACCAGCTCAAACCCCACTTGCGGGGGAGTGTGCACCGGAACGGGTGTAGGCCCTAAAAACATAGACAGGATCATAGGCGTAGCCAAAGCTTACTGCACCAGGGTTGGCGAAGGGCCTCTTCCTACGGAGGACCTGGGAGAAAAAAGTCAATATTTGAGGGAAAAGGGACGCGAGTATTGTGCCGCGACCGGACGTCCCAGGAGGTGCGGTTGGCTTGACCTGGTGGCCCTTAAATACGCCGCCAGGATTAACGGTACGACCCATCTGGCCATCACCAAGCTGGACGTCCTTTCGGGATTGGAAGAGATTAAAGTCTGCGTTGCCTACGATTGCGAGGAAAAAAGGTCCGAAGAATATCCGGTCGACACGCACATTCTGTCTGCTGCAAAGCCGGTTTACAAGACCTTTAAGGGTTTTTCTCAAGACATGAGCGAGGTAGAGACCGTAGAGGATCTGCCGCAGGGTGCGCGTGATTACGTGAAGTTAATAGAAGACCAAACGGGCATACCCGTCATCATCTTGGGCGTTGGACCCGATAGGAAAGAAACAATCTTCAGGGAAACTCAATAAATGATTCAAAAAACAGTTTGCAGGCAGCAGTTGAGGTGAATGCGTCTTTAAATGGCTGAGTTAGAAAGATTAAAAGGGCTAATTGGCATTATTTTTATAATAAACGACGGGATTCGCGGTCACGTAAACCAAAGCCGAGGAGTCGCCCATTTTTTGTCCCTAATTACTGGATGCGATGTGTACGAGCTTGAAGTTAGGCCCGATTTTTTAATTGAAAATGTCAAACTAAATTGGATAAGAGAGCTTCTTTATCCTGTCAAGCGCTTTTGTATCATGAAGATGTCAGCAAAAAAACTGGCCGGTCAGGATAAACGCGGGATTCTTCGCTGGTTACATCGTGCTGGCGGCGAATCTCTTTTAAAGGAGGCACGAGAGGTCTTAAATCGATCGACCGAGGGCAATGTTGCTTCAGAGTTGAAAGCAAGCCCAGATCGACCGGCCTTTGACGAGGAAAAATCAAAGGCAGTAACGACCGCAAGCACGCCAAAAAAGCTCGGTGCTTTTGGCATGAATGTGCTTTTTTTATCGGCGGGCAGCTTGTCGGCTCCTTATTGCCTTGCCTTGGCCCGTTTGTGTGGCGGCAAGTGTGCCACGATAATGACCCCTTCGGCTTTGGGCGTAAAGCCCTTTGATTTTGCCATAGTGCCAGATCACGATTTTCCTAAAGCTTCAGAAAAAGTTCTGGTTACCTTGGGTGCTCCGAATTTCGTGACGCCCGAAAGGATAAAGGAGGAGTCCCAAAAATTAAGTGGCCTTTACCCTCCACGTTCCGGCGTCCAAATCGGGCTTCTTTTGGGCGGAAGCGACGGCAATTACCAAATAACCCCCAGATGGGTAAAAGAAAATGTAAGACCCCTGTTGGAGTTTGCCACTCGAGAGCGCGCGGACGTTTATATTACCACTTCGAGGCGCACATCCCGTGAAACGGAACAAGCCTTAGAAACGTTATCGAAAAGATACCCTTGCGTCAGGTATTTATGCATAGCTTCCCGCGATCCCTACAATCCGGTGTATGGCATATTTGGCCTTGCCACGCACGTTTTAGCCACGGAAGACTCAGTTTCCATGATATCCGAGGCGGCAACGGCAGGTTTTTGCACAGGCGTGCTTCCCGTGGAACATAAAAAAGGTATCAAAAGGGTCCTGGAAGCATTGATCCTGTTGTTCGTTAAGCTAAAAGTGCTGCCCCCAAAAAAGCTTTTTGGTATTCCCAAGTTCACCCGTGCCATAGATAACTTTTGTGAGCACGGGCTTGCCCGTTGGGTCAAGGACGTAACAAACTTAAGTTGCCTGCCAGGCAAGCATGATCGTGAATTTTGCGAGGCCAAAAGGGCTGCCGAATGGATCGCGAGCAATATTTTAAATTTCATATGTTGTAAGGAGAAAGTGTAGAAGCGATGGGCAAACCTTTGAAAGTAATGCAAATCCTGCCGGAGTTTCATGAGGGCGGGGTGGAGCGCCACGTTTTGTGGCTTTCCAATGAGATGGCAAAGAAAGGCCATGAAGTGCTCGTTGTCACAAAGGGAGGAAAGCTCGAAAGTCACCTTGATAAAGGAGTAGGCGTTTGGCATCTTCCCGTGCACGCAAAAAACCCCGTCACGGCTTTTTTTTGCGCCATGCGCATTGCCGGGCGAGCTAAAAAAGAAGGCTGGGATATCCTGCACGCCCATTCGCGCGTTCCCTTTTGGATCGCCCGGTGGGCAAGCAGTAAGGGAGACATTCCATGGGTGGCCACTACGCATGATACATTCAAGCACTCCTGTGTATTAGCTCCATTAAAAAAAGCGTCAGCTACCATAAGCGTAAGCCGTTCAGTGAAAGATCATTTAGTGCCCTACCTTCCTAAAAATGCTTTCGTAATATATAATGGCTTATTGCCTACTGAAAAGACCTGGCAGGGAAGCCTGGAAAAAGACCCCTTTAAGTTCCTATTCATAGGACGGTTGACGCCAAGAAAGGGATTACAAGTTGTTTTAAAGGCATTGGCGGATGTAAAGGGGAATTGGATTTTAGACGTCGTAGGAGACGGGCCCATGAGGAAAGAGCTTGAAAACCTGGTTGATGGGCTTAGGCTTTCTGACAAAGTCCGATTTTGGGGCTTCCGTGATGATACCGACGATTGGCATGCTAAATGTTCATGCTTTTTATTCCCATCCCTAGAGGAGGGGATGGGAATGACTTTGATGCGGGCAATCCAGATGGGTGTTCCGGTATTGGCATCAAACCTTCCTCCCGTCCGAGAATTATGTTTGAACCCTGAAGCTTTGTTGAAACCCGGAGACGAGACATCTTGGAGGGAAGCGCTCAAAGTTTTATTAACGGAGAGAAAGGTTACTCAACTTTTCGACGGTGATAAAATACCGACTGTGGAAGAGATGACAAGAAAAGTCTTGGAAGTATACCAAAGATGTATGGCCCTTAAAAAGAAAGAAGTGATATCGTGTTAACAAAAATAAAACAATGGCCTACATCCGTTTCAGGCCACGATTTTATGGTTACTTTAAACCGAGCTCTGCCGAACGATTATCCCGAAGAGCTTTACAGTCCTTGGTATGAAGACCCCATATATAAAACCTTGGATGTAAAAAGGATTTT
>JAAYTM010000143.1 GCA_012518015.1 Synergistaceae bacterium | reverse complement strand
GTCCTCTCCGGAGTAGTCGATTTGACAGGATTAACCTTGTTGATCTTAAGTTTATTTCCCGCCATGACCTTTTCTATGGATGCGAAAAACGCCACGTTATCCGCCGGAAATTCAACGCGAGATTGCTCCATTTTGCTCAAGGCATCGCGGTAAACTTCGAGCAACGCATACTTTTGCGCAATGGCGCCCTTCAAGCTCACCTCCTGTTTGGCAAGGCCCTCTATGGCATCCCTTTCCTGCAAGATGCTTGCGCTCAAAGCGTGCTGAAACCACAGAAATCCCCCCATCACAAGGCAAAAACAAAAAATTATGAGTGCTTTCTTAACGCTCAACTTCATCCTTTTCAGCTCCTTTGGCCACTTCAAAGGTCCCCAGGAAGTCTTTGATGTCGCAGGTGAAGCTGAACTTCACAAGGGTTCTTTCATATTCATCCTTGCCCTTTTTGGTTTCTTTAGACGTCACCAAAGGGCTAATGGAGCTAGTGACGCTGGCGTTAAGCAGTTTTAAAGCAAAGGCGGCGACATCGTTTTCCGCGAAGGCATAACCTTCGACGTCAGCTCTGCCCGGGACCAGCCGAACTTGGGAAAGCCAGACTTCGTTGGGCAGGGATGCCATAACGGCAGAAAAAAATTCGACAGAAGGTATGTCTTCCCGCAGCAAAGACAGCGCTTTTTCGTACAAGTCAAGTTTCTCCTTGTTTTGTGCAATGTAACCATCGAGCCTTTTGCCCTCAAGCGTCAATTTTTCCACGCTCGCCTCTAAAGCCTGTCTTCTAGCCACAAGTTCCCTTAAAACAAAGATGCCGTAAACAGAAGTAAAACATGACGTAACAATAAAGACAAGGATGAGCGCTATGGCGATCACTCTCGGAAGATCGACCTTTTTCCTCTCGGCTATCTTTACACCCAGTGGCCTTAAATCTATTTTGACAGTCATGATTTATCCCTCACAGCCAGCCCTATTGCAAGTACAAAATTGCTGCCCAATTTTGTACTAAAACTACCGAGCACCAACGAAAGACGTTCCATGTTCACGATCCTATCCTATGCTATCGCGTCCTCTTCAACCGAAACCTTTGCGCTTCTCGCTATCCTGAACCCATGTGACGTAGGCATAAGCTCCAGATACCTGATCGCCCCTCCCTCTATGGAAAGACCAGCGTAGTACCGTTTCCTTCTGAACGCCCGATCACCTCCTTAGAAAAAGACCCTTTTTATGACCTTAACTTTAGAACCTTCTGCCGTAACTTCCACGCTTTTACCCTGGTAAGCCTGTGCAAACTGCCTGGGCGTCATCTCCTGGCCGTCTGCTCCGATGAAAAGCGTCTCGTCGACAGCCCACGTGAACTTCTTTAGCCCCTGCGCCTCTGCAGTGGACAGAAAAACGTATGGCGGGTCCAATTGAAGCTTAGACAGCATGCCGTAGTAAATATCCGTTTCGCAAAAACCCGGCTTTGGCAAGAGCACGACGACAAAAAGAAAGGCTGCGAAGAAAAGCAGGAAAAACTTTGACATCCTCACGGTATCCACCTCCTCCAGTATGAGGGCACCATGACGCCGCTCGGGTAGGCAGAATCCCACTCTGCCACCTCGGGCGGGACGTCGAAGGCAAGCAGGCCGTTTTGGATGACGCCAGGCTCATCGCCGACCTTCAGGTCGTCCGGAATGGTAGTCTGTACCTGCGGGTATTTTGTTACACCGGCATAAACACGTCCCTCGGAAATCACTATGCCCGAGACCTTTGCGCCCGCTAATTCCACATATTTATTATCTCCAGTCCATGCCCCCTTGCCTGTAGTTGCATTTAAGACGTAAAGACGGCTCTTTCCCACGCTGCAGGGGTCTTGCGACTTTATGTAAGTGGAAAAGAAGATGTGGCCGTTGTAGTAAACGGGGGGTGTCGTGGCGTATTCAAGCGCATCAAGCTCCATATACCATCCACTCATGCCAGCAGCGACCATTTTGTAGGTTATTTGTTCAAGGTCGTTTGTGCTTTTCGATCCTGCAGAGACGTTTGCAGCTATGATGTAATTTCTTTCATCTTCTGATCTCGTCAAGCTTTCGCAATCTCCCGCAAGGACGAAAAGCCACTTGCTGCGATTGATGTATGCGGCGTCTAACATATAGGAAATGCGGGGATGTACTATATCGTTATCAACTGTTATAGTGAAGACGTTGTTCACCGACCATTTCCCAGGTTCCGAACCGGTTAAATCTCCCTCGTGTATCGTGCCGCTGTCGCCTCCTACGTAAAAATACTTGACTTGATGATTAGAGCCGGCCCAAAGTATGGTTACGGGCGTCGCAATTTGTTTCATTGAAGGATCCTTCAGCACCTTAAGCAGCTTGCCATTTTCTATGCTTATGACGTAAATACTGGACACGGAATTATCATCACCTTCAATTCCCATCGTAAAGCCATTTCCCATAATTGCTACCCAGTGCGTCTTCAAGGGTTGGCCTTGCCCTTGATCCAACATCACATAACCAATTCCGGGCGTGCTTTGAGTAAATCGCAAGTCCTTGTAGTCCAAGTCGCTGTCATCCGATATCTCTTTCTTGCCATGGGGCTTATCCATACGTGTAACGGTACCCCCACTTCTCGCCCAATAGGATACAAAGAAATCTTTATTATTTTCGTTCGGAAGCAGTTTGTCTCCCTTGCGGTTGTATATAGCGTTTTCCACGGCCCACATAAATTGCGGGTCGCCAGGGTTGGTGACGTCTAAGGCATAAAATCCTGGCCCCG
The DNA here is from genome assembly GCA_012518015.1 of Synergistaceae bacterium. Lineage (GTDB taxonomy): Bacteria > Synergistota > Synergistia > Synergistales > Acetomicrobiaceae > Acetomicrobium. Next base: position 3,502 of record JAAYTM010000143.1, on the reverse strand, counting down.
CGCAACCTAAAAGCCCGAGCAAAACAGTATGATATTCCCCGTCACTCAGCAGGACATCTTCTGCCGTTATCGCACCGTCTAGCAGATACCTCGGGTTTGATTTCGCCTTATCCAGCCATGTCACAGTGATTGTACCCCCGCTTTTCGCTAAATCCTGCTTCATGCCCGTCATTCGCCCCTCAGCCAGGACATTTGGAGGGATGAAGGCCCACTTTTCCTCTCCCGTATCGGCTTTGAAGGCATGAAGCATTCCGTCATTGGCCTGAACGTAGACCAGCTTTTCCCTGCCGGCATGGGTTTCCTTAAATGTCCAGTAATCCCCGTGAGGGTTGCTTCCCCTTGGGGGTCCGATCTCCACCAAGCCGCTGTGGTATATGTCTCCCAGCTTGTATCTCTCGGATCCCGTGGCTTCGTCCCATTCGTCGCTGCCCAGGGCCCATTTTATGAACTTGGAGGCCTGGTCTTGGGTAAGCCCAAGCATCGGGGCCAAAGTCGAAGCATTGCTTTCTTTGAAGTCAAGCTTCCAGTTTCCGCCTTTCCAGTTCACGGTAAACACGTTTCGAGCGCTGTAAGATTTTGTATTAAGCTTTGCAGCGGCATCCCACACCGGAAGCTCAGACATGATTCCATCCGTATCGAGTTTATATTTGTATAAATGACCAGTCCACTGCCTTTCTATGTGGGGCACGAAGTTAGGGACGTAAACCCCACCTTCCTGGCCTCCAATGGGCGGGCTCACCAGCGGAGCGCTTGCAGTCGATTTGAAGCTCTGTATTTGTTTGAATATATCCTTAAAGGCCTGCATAAGTTCATCCACATCGGTGGCAAAGTAGGCATGGCTTGAGGTGTTTTCCTTACCGTCGTCTCCCATGTCCGCCATGCGGTTCAATGTTTTTTTCAATTCCGAAACCCCTGATGCATTTGGGTTTATGAGGCCGATGACCATGGTCTTGACGGGCTGGGCTTTGTTGACATAAAAAGAAGGCCATTTATCTTGCGGATTATCTTTTGCCTTGTAAAGATTTTGTACAGCCGTTACGGGATTACCCCCTAAAGTATCCCTCCCATCTGTAAGCACAATCAGCCAGTTCTGCTGACACCAGGCGTTTATCGCCCCATCCATGAGAAAGAAGTCTCTTGCATCGCCCCTGTACGGATTATCCTTGTCAGGATGAGCATCCGCGCCGTAAATAGATGCCGCAAGAGGCGTGGCGCCGTGAGCGCGCAGCTCCGGGTTGTCGAAAGTCTCTATGCCGTCAACCCACTTTGCTATCTCCTCAATGCTTCCCGGCTCGTCGGTGGACCTGAAAAACCTCCTAAGCAATGCCCTGTCCCAACTGCTGCTGCCCTCCCATGAAAGCGCCTGTCGTGATCCATCTTCTGTAGGTAGCCATCGGTAATACACACCAACACTTGGAACTTGTGGAGATTCATATCCTTCCTGATAATACGTGGCCAGCCCCATCCGCAACCCCGAAACAAGGCCGGGGCCGTTTAAAATCTCCCACAGCACCAGTTTTAATTTGTACATTCGGCTGTCGTTGGGATATAGGTACCGATTGCCGTATTTGGCAAAGTATGCTTCGCGGTATCCTTGGCTTATGCCTGTTAAATCCGCGTCATCGATGTATGCGAGATTAGGGTGGTAATTATAGGGGCCATCAGGGTTGTTGTTCGAGCTATCGAGATCTCGCCCAAAATATCTGTATATTTTATCACCGTACTTATAAGGCTTACTCCCGTCTCCATAAGTGGATGTATCGCTTGCGCTCCTAAAGGTCATCGACCCGCTGGTGTCCAAAAGAAGCAATACATTTGGCTGGACGAATTGGGCGTAGCCTTCGGGCAAGGGCTTGTTGCAACTTGGCAGGACAGGAGCTTCGCCAGCCGCCTGAGGCAAAACGCCAAGCGGGACGAAGGCAATGACGGCCAAAGCCGCCACCATAACAAAGACGCGTTTGATAACATTAATATTTGATAAAAACTTTTTCATGAGGTTACACCCCTGTTTGCGGTTTCTAAAACCGCATGGCGACCGCCTGTTCGGCGGTGCTCGATCTGTCTTTGTAGGTAGCGGTGCATCGAATTAGGTAAACGCCTATGTCCGTGCCCGGCGCGCCTTCCCCCGTTGACCCTCCGCCCCTTCCGGCCACGGCGTAGCTTGGCCTTACAACATAGCTTCCCTCTTCAAGCTGGGGACGAATTCGTGGAGGAAAACCCTTCTCGTAGTCATCCGTCAAATCCGGGTGGGGTTCGTAGGCCGAGTCGTAAACGACGATGTCCAAACTTATTCCGTCTTCCGTGGAGGTAGTCCATTTTCCTTTAACTGGAAATGTATCACCAGTCCCGACCCTGGCAATGAGAGCCTCGTAGATTTTTGCGTCAGAATTGGGCCTGTCTGCCTCAGAAAGCATGCCGTCGCCGTTTTTATCTTTCCAGCGCGGAACCCTTCCCGATTTTATGTTTTTATATATCCACCCTTTGCCTCCCTCGACGCCGCTCGCGGCGGCGTTGTAGAGGCGAGTGTTGGTAACGGCCTGCTTGGCGCTGGAATAGTAATTTTCAGTTATGCAAAAGGCCGCCGCCACTAAAGCACCTCCAACGAGCACTATCACCAACACCAGAGGCAGTGCTATAGCCTTTCTTTTTTTTCTCATCAGTTCCTCACCCTCCAGGAGGCCGACATGGCGACAAGCCTGTAATGCCTGTCCTCATCAGAAATAGCGGCTGGCCAACCAGGTACACTAGAAGTCACCTGCCCGGGAAATCTTCGGTTTCCTCTCACGAGCAAATGGACCGTAAAAAGGTTGCTGTTCTCATTGAATGAAAAAAGCACCTGAGACACGCCCTCCATGACGGGCTGGGCGGGGCCTCGCGTAACGTCTTGAATGTAAAATTGTGGTGACGTACCGCCAGGAGAGATAACGTAAGCGCACATAGCCCGCAAGTATTGAAGCTCGGCAAAAAAGGGGATCAGGTCTCTATTCGAGGCCATTACGCCAAGCTGTTTGCGATCATTGCTAATTTCCCTTACAACAAATGGTGTCTGGCAGCCCGAAAAGGTAACCCAACCGTCGGTTGTCGACGCTGCCATTGCCACCTTTACCTGGTTATCGGGGCAAGCCGCCGATAATTTAAGCACAATGGGGTCATTGTCAGCTACCTCGTGTCCCTCCTCCAATACGCCTATGCCGGAGCCAAGGCAGTAAACGAGGCCCATTTTTTTGAAGTAAGTAGTCGTCCCGACGGTGCCGGCAACCTCGCACAAATACACGGGCTTGTTCCACCCGCTGATCACATTCCTCAAAGGCGTAAGCAAGTTAATTTGGGGTGATGTGCCCACGACGAAAACCCCTTCAAAGTCGGCAGTCCTGTTGGGCATGGAAAGCCCCGCCTGAAGGACGGCCGTCTCCAGGCGGGACAATGCCATCTCGCCGCGCTGGCGGGCAGCCGTCAGGTCGGCAGACTGCTCGAAGTGCTTCGTGAAGGCGAAAAAGAGCCC
>JAAYTM010000142.1 GCA_012518015.1 Synergistaceae bacterium | reverse complement strand
CGAGCTTCCCAAAACTAAAACGCCATCTGCGCCCAGCGAGGTTTTTCGACGACATATTTTCCTAGCCAAATTGGCAAGTTCCCCGTCACTGTAATTGTTGTCTTTGTCTTCTATTATAATGAAATCATTTCCGTTACCGTGGGTTTTCGTAAAGGATATCATTTATGAGCTACCTCCTTTAATGATATCATTAAAGCAATTTTACACCGTTTGCAAGGATTGTTCATAAGCGATGAGGCCTCTGTCTTTAATAGTTTATCGCTGTCAAAAAAATCGAGGAGGATTCAAATTAAGTGATATGCTATATTAAACGTGCATATTTATTCAAATTAGAATAGGAGCTCTCTGGATGATGTATTTTCAGCACAAGAGCAAAAATGTTCTAATGTAAAATTAAACTGAAATTTCCTATAATACTCCTATAATACTATTGAAGCGAACGAAATGGTCGATAACGTCAAACCCCATGAGATGAACCAATTATACATTTTTCCCGCCTGATATGATTTTTCATGGGCATTGACCAAGGTATCGTCGATATAGGATTTAAAATTTATCTTATTCTTCTGCGGAGGTGTCGTAAGTGGTTGCTGACGGTTTTTTAAGATTTTCCAAAATAAGGACCCGGTTATTATTGTTGGTAATTATTTTGATCATTGCTAACATATGCACTTCTTGGTATCTCTTGGGGTTCGTAAAGGGCCAAAAGGAAAACGTCGAGCTTTTAAGGCAGAGCGGCAAAAGCATTAGGTACGCGGCAGAGGCCAATGTCAACATAGTTAACGCTATGAGCAGTGTATATAAGGTAATTAACGAGCCCAAGGCAACTTGGCATTTGGAGTCGAAAAATATCGAAAGTTTGCTTCAAAACGCCAAGTTGGCCTTTGAAGAATATGGCTGTGTACTTCTTACCGAAGAGGCAATGAACAGATATGACAGTACGGCTGAAATATTCAATCGTTGGTTAACTGCTATGAACGCTATAAATGAAATGATAGCAAAGGAAGCCTCAGAATCGGAAGTGTTGAACGAGGTCAACAAAATCTATATTGACACTAATATGTTGACAGGAAGCATTAATGAAACTTTTGCCTTCGCTGCCCTTGATATGGATTTGACGGCCGATTCCATCTCTCAAGCAATAGATTCTGCTACCAAAAGATCTATAGCTATTGTAGTTGTAGCAGCAGTTGTAGCATTATTATTTGGTTTCATGTTAACGCGCTCTATTAATTTGCCCCTAAAAAATATGGTCAGCTTTGTCAACAGCATAGCCGACGATCTCGACTTATCGAAGGAGATCGAAAGCACCGGTGAAGACGAAATAGGAGATGTTTTGAAAGCAATAGGAAAATTGCTTTCGCGGTTTAAGGAAGCTTTGGTTGTGGTAATAAATACCAGCCGCAATCTCGCTTTATCTTCCGATGATTTTTCTGCATCCGCTGAGGAAGCAAGCCATATCATGGAAGGAGGAAGAAAAGAAGTTGATCAAGTCTCTTCGGATGTTTTGTTTTTGGCATCTGCCGTTGAGGAAATAAGCGCAAGCTCGCAAGAAGTTGCAGCAGGAGCGCAATCGGCAGCCAAACGTAGTACCGATGTAGCAGAACAAGTTGAAATTGCCAGACAATTTGCTCAAGAAGGCATAGATGCCGTGAAAAAAGCGGTGGTTTCTTCCGTTGAAGTGTCAGATAGTGCAAAAAAATCGGTCGCTGTAGTTAACGATTTAGGTGCTAGGGCTAGACACATCCAAACTTTCGTTGGGACAATAGGTCAAATCGCGGATCAAACCAATTTACTCGCTCTTAATGCTGCGATTGAAGCAGCGCGAGCAGGTGAGCACGGTAGGGGATTTGCCGTAGTAGCGGAGGAGGTCAGAAAGTTAGCCGAACAGTCTAACAACGCAGCGGAGCAGATAACCAATTTGGCGGAAACTATAGTAAGAGACCTTGAAAGCGTAGTGGCAGCCACCGAAGAGAATGCGAAAATAACTGAGCGTGCCAAAGAAGAAGCGAGTAATGCTGAAAGTGCAATAGAAAAGATAATGCACTCCCTCGAAACAATAGCAAGCGCTGCTCAGGACATGGCTGCAGTTGCGGAAGAACAAGCTGCTTCGGCTGAGGAAATTGCAAGTACTGTTCAAAACTTGAGTGAGAAATCGTCCAACTTAAATGAATCTGTTGAAAATTTATTAGATAATATTGCAAAAGTATCGGACGTTATTTCAGGTGTTGCGAAGGGATCTCAAGATTTGGCATCGCTGGCTGCGATTTTAGAGAATCAAGTGAAAGTATTTAAACTAACCGATGAACTGACTGAGGAAGAAAAAATATCCTCGAGGAACGAGATCATGCTTTCAGAAGGCAATTACACTTAATTATCGAAGGTAAAACCGTCAACTTTAAACAAGTTCACGCAAGCATCGACGACGTCGGGGTCAAAATGCTTGCCCCTGAGCATTAGAATCTCGCTCAAGGCAGTCTCAAGGGGCAAGGCTTTTCTGTAGGGACGATCAGATACCATTGCTTCGACTGTGTCGGCAACGGCAAGTACAAGTGCTAAAGGGTGGATCTTGTCATTTTTCAGCCCCTGTGGATATCCGCTTCCATCCAGTCTTTCGTGATGTTCGTAAACTATCTCAGCTATGGGCCATGGGAATTCTACCCCTTTTAAAATCTCAAAACCCACCTGAGGGTGAGCTTTGACGAGCATGTATTCCTCAGGGGTGAGCGACGTCGGTTTGGTTAATATCTCTGCAGGTATCTTTATTTTTCCTATATCGTGCACGGGAGATGCCATACAAACAGCCTTGACATCATCTTCGTTTAACCCAAGGTGCGTTGCGATGGCCTTGGTTAATTTGGCAACCCTGCGTTGATGGCCCGCCGTATAAGGATCTCTTTTTTCGAGGGTGGATCCTAAGGCCGCTATGGCTTGAATACACACCCTTTCTAAGTAATATACGTATTCATTTAACTTCTCTTCAGCTTTCTTCTTTTCAGAGATATCGCGATAAATTGTATAAACACCACAAGATTCACCTTTAAAAATTACAGGAACTGCAGTGATGGCTACTTCGAACAAGGTACCGTCTTTTTTCTTTCTAACCGATTCAATGTCAACAAGATTTCCGAAGGTTGCTCGAACGCTTACACTGAAAGCCTCCCCATAAAAGGGCGTATCGGCCGCCACGAGTTCATCAATGTGTTTGCCCAGGACCTCTTTCTTGCTATAGCCGAAAGTCTTACAGAAGGATTCGTTCGCTTGAGTAACATAATTATTGCTGTTGGTTAACACAATAGCTTCAGGGTTGTTATAAAATAAACATTCTAGGTGCGATCGTTCCTTTTCCAGAGCTGCCTGTGCCTTGAACTCATCCATAATATCACTCCAGCTTGTGACTATGCCATTTATATCTGGATCATTTAATTGGTTGTAATGTGCCGCTTTAACGAAGACCTTATTTTTTCTTTTGCTGTCTATTACCCAATATTTGGCTGTTGCCACACCCTCAGGTTGTGATGTGCAGGTTGCGATGCAATTTTTTATCTTTGGGATATCGTTTTTGTCGATGTAATCATATATAGATTTATTTATCAGGTCTTTTGGCAAGACATCTATAAACCAATCAATACTTGGTGAAGCAAATATTACCTCTCCCAATTCTGTTAACACAATGATGGCCTCGTGAGAAAACTTTTTTACCAAGTTAATCACTGATGTAGACACCCCTCCTTTCTGATTAATTTTAATACCGTACTAGGTTTTATCTACAATACAGAGCAATACAAAATTCGAATATAATTATAGCATTTCTATGGTATAGTTGGCGGCATTACCCGATATCGCGTTGTTTAAGAATGCCTTTTTTAAAGAGAAGGCATTCGTGGTTGATATTTAATCATCATAAAGATAACGCATTAGATAATCAGGCTTCCTTAGCGCATAAGTTTTTCCATGGGCATACCATGCAGTTATGCGTATTTTTTTTAT
>JAAYTM010000141.1 GCA_012518015.1 Synergistaceae bacterium | reverse complement strand
GTGATCCTATCGTGTCTTCCCTTTTGTCGGCCGAAGAACTGCAAGGTTTTTTTGACGTTAGTTATTATTTGAGGTTTGTTGACGATATATTTGACAGATTTAAATAGCTGGAGGTGTGTGTCTTGAGCGTTCCCGACAGGAACATGGCCTTGGAGCTTGTTAGGGCAACGGAGGCAGCCGCCATGGCTGCAGGGCGTTGGATGGGGCGGGGTGATAAAAACGCTGTAGATAAGGCAGCCGTCAATGCCATGAGGTATATGTTAAATACAGTTTCAATGGACGGCATCGTTGTTATAGGAGAGGGAGAAAAAGACCAAGCTCCCATGTTGTTTAACGGTGAAAAATTGGGCTTAGGCTGCGAACCCAAGGTGGATATAGCCGTAGATCCTGTAGACGGTACCACGCTCACAGCTTTAGGAAGGCCCAATGCCGTGAGCGTGGTAGCTGTAGCTGAAAGTGGTGCACTTTACAGTCCAAAACATATCTTTTACACGAACAAAATAGCAACAGGCCCTGAAGCTGCCGGTGTAATCGATATTGAACTATCAGCCACTGAAAATATAAAACGAGTTGCCAAAGCAAAGAAAAAGGCAGTAGAAGATGTTACAGTAGTTGTACTTGATAGGCCTCGTCATGAGAAGTTGATTCAGGAAATAAGGGCCATTGGAGCCAGGATAAGACTAATTCCCGACGGGGATGTGGCTGGTGCGTTAATGACATGCAAGGAAGACAGTGGAGTCGATTTGCTATTGGGGATAGGAGGTTCACCTGAAGCCGTCATATCAGCATGTGCTATTAAATGCATAGGCGGAAATTTTCAATGTAAACTATGGCCCAGAAACCAAGAAGAGAGAAACCGCTGCCTGGAATTGGGGATGGACGTGGATAGGGTCCTATATATTGATGATTTAGTTAAGGGTGAAAATGTCTTTTTTGCTGCCACGGGTGTCACCGATGGAGAGCTTTTGAAAGGGGTTCGATATGGTGGCGAGACTATTTTTACTCATTCTTTGGTAATGAGATCAAAAAGCGGGACTATTCGATATGTGGAGGCCATGCATCGCAGCAGGAAATTATATGAGTTTAGCGATGTAGATTACCTTCCGCGCATGTCGAAAGAGTAAATTTTTTAAACCTTAATCTATTTTAGGAGGGATAGCATGTTATCTGATATCGAAATTGCCCGAAACGCCAATCTTAAACACATATCTGAAATAGCAAGGGAGCTTAAGATACCCGACGAATATCTCTTTCCCTACGGCCACTATAAGGCCAAGGTGGACATCAACTTCTTCAAGGAACTTGAAAATCGCCCTGATGGGAAGCTTGTCTTAGTAACTGCCACAACGCCAACTCCTGCGGGGGAAGGCAAGACGACCATAACCGTGGGGTTGACAGAGGCCTTGGTAAAGCTTGGTAAAAAGGCAATGCTTTGCTTGCGCGAGCCCTCGCTTGGGCCTTGTTTTGGTGTAAAGGGCGGCGCAGCTGGAGGCGGTTACTCTCAAGTGCTTCCCATGGAAGAGATAAATCTTCATTTTACCGGAGACATACACGCAGTGGAATCGGCTCACAATTTGCTTGCAGCAATGCTCGATAACCACTTGCATCAAGGAAACGACCTCGGTATTGATCCTAGAGAAGTGACGTGGCGACGTGCCATGGACATGAACGAAAGGGCATTAAGAAACATCGTAGTGGGCTTGGGAGGAAGGACAAACGGAGTGCCAAGGGAAACCGGTTTTGATATAACTGTGGCCTCTGAAATCATGGCAATACTGTGCTTGTCTGAAAATTTGGCAGATTTGAAGGAAAGGTTATCTAAGGTCATTGTGGGTTATACGACCAAAGGAAAGGTGGTAAAGGCGGGTGACTTAAAAGCACAGGGAGCTATGGCGGCACTCTTAAAGGAAGCCATTAATCCAAATCTCGTTCAGACTGTAAAGCACGTTCCCGCCTTTGTCCATGGAGGGCCCTTTGCTAACATAGCCCACGGCACCAACTCCATAGTTGCCACCAGGATGGCCTTGAAACTCCGCGATTATGCCATAGTAGAAGCGGGTTTTGCCTCAGACCTGGGAGCTGAGAAGTTCTTCGACATAGTATGCAGGTTATCGGGCCTTTCTCCTTCAGCCGTTGTGCTTGTTACGACCGTTCGATCCTTAAAACACCACGGAGGAGTTAAAAAAGAAGAACTATCTAAGGAAAACTTGGATGCCTTGTCTTCTGGTATAAGCAACCTAGAAGCTCATTTAGACATACTTTCAAACTTTGGCCTTCCAGTCGTTGTTGCCCTAAACAAATTCAATACTGACACGAAGGAAGAGCTGGACATGGTAATGGAAGCAGCCAAGAAACGCAATGCAAGGATAGCCCTCTCTGAGGTTTGGGAAAAAGGAGGCGAGGGCGGGATTGATCTTGCAAAAGAGGTCCTTGAAGCGATAGGAGAAGGTAAAACCTACAGGACCCTTTACGATTTGGATATGTCATTGAAAGAGAAGATAAAGACCATAGCCACTAGGATCTACGGAGCAGATGACGTTGAATACGTGCCTCAAGCCTTGGCCATGTTAGAGGATTTGGAACAAAGGGGCTTTGGAAGTCTCCCAGTGTGCATGGCAAAAACGCAGCTTTCCTTGTCAGATGATCCCAAAAAGCTTGGAAGGCCCAAGGATTATAGAGTAACAGTCAGAGAAGTAAGATTGTCAGCCGGTGCCGGCTTTGTCGTTGCCATATGCGGCAGTATAATGACCATGCCCGGGCTTCCCAAAAAACCTGCCGCTGAGTCTATAGATATAGACGAAAAGGGAAATATAACTGGTCTTTTTTAAGGGACACTGTTAAGGTTACTTTTAAGGCAATACAATCAATAAAGGGAAAAGCGAGCTCGCTTTTCCCTTTATTGATTGTAGATTGTGCTTGTTGAGATTTTAATAGCTAGAAAAAATCAAGCAATTTAACTACTATTTGATTTCGGGGATTTCTAAGCCGATTTCCTTGTAGTAACGGGCAGCTCCATCATGAAGGGGAACAGGTAGTCCATCGAAGGCTGTTTCCAGAGTAATAAGCTGAGCCTTGGCGTGGGTGCGCTGAACCTCGTCAATATGATCCCACATTGCTTTAGTAAACTGATATACTACTTCTTCTGGGACATCTGCATCAACAACAATCATCGCCATTACGGCAGGGGCAACGACATCGTGATCTATACCCCTGTACGTGCCTGCAGGTACTACGTCTTTTACGAAGAAGGGATACTTTTTCTGAAGTTTGGCGAGGAATTCGTCATCAAAACTCACGAGGTCCACATCGTGAGTGGTAGCAAGATCCATGATTGCTGCGACTGGCCAGCCTGCAACGACGAAACCGGCGTCTAATTGGCCATCTTTCATACGGTCAACCGTGTTGTTGAAGTCCAGGAAGTCTACTTTCTTCATGTCAGGATAATCCAATCCGGCAATTTCCAGCAAACAGCGCATGTCAGCTTCTGTGCCGGATCCAGGAGCACCTACTGAAATCCTCTTGCCTTTGAGGTCATGAATGGTTTTTATGTTTGCTTTCCTCATTGCGATCAAATGGTTTGTTTCCGGATATAGCGTGGCAACCGCCCTGACGTTTGGATAGGCCTTTTCAAACATTATCTCGCCTTTGGCTGCCCACCAAGCTGTATCATTTTGTACGAGCGCAAATTCTATGCTGTGAGTCCCAATGAGGTTTAAGTTAGCCACGGACGCATTTCCGGTTTCAGCAGTTGCCTGAACATCCTTGGCATATCGACTTACCACATCGGCAATGCCTCCACCGATCGGATAGTAAGTTCCTCCGGTGCCGCCAGTAGCTATCGACACGAAGGTTTTCGCCTGCGCAACGCCAGCAAATAGGGAGAAACAAACAACCAATGCCAGTACTAAAACCCTTCGAACCCTCATTTTCATCCCTCCGTTTGAAAATATTTATGTCGCCACTTTACGCAAAACCCCTATGTTGTTTTAAAATATAAATGATAACGCGGGATATTTCAAGTAGTAGTTTGCCTAAAGCGGCAAGGGGAAATAATATTAAGGAGTGATAGACTGATGTTAGAGAAGAGAGAGGGAGCCGAAATACTCGATAGCGAACTTGAAGAAATCGAAGAAGAAGATGACGAAATGTTGGGAACGATCGAAGTATCTTTTGATATAAGGCAAGAAAGCCAAGTAGGCAGGGTGGCTGTTTTGCTTGCTGCAACCACTAGCAAAACCGAAGAAGAGTATTTAAAAGAACAGATAAAAAAGTTGAGATGGAGAGCTGTTGCTACCGAGGTTGGCGGATTAGCCGGTAATATTTCCGGAAAATTAACCAGAGCTTTGGTGGGGGCAGCATTGAACGGCAATGTGATCAAAAAAACGGGTGCTGAAATGCATGCCCTCATGCATGCGTCAATGGAGGCCATAAACAGTTTTTTGCCACTTTGTTTGCTGGAAGCAAGCGTCGGTGCCAAGCTCGCGATCGTGAGAAGCAAAAGATGGATTGGCGTTGCTATAATTGGAGACAGCGCTTATCACGCTGCTGCTCATCATGATAGATGTGGTTTGGGCGTAATGCACATATAAAAATGTGGGAAAATGCGAGAAACGGATATAGAAAGCTTGCAGGTCGAGGGCGAGTGTGGTAAATTGCTCTTTGCCTTATAATTATGAAGTAACTATAAAGATGGAGGGATTTTCGTGAAGAAAGATATACATCCAAAATACCAGACGTGTCGCGTGACTTGTGCCTGCGGCAATACCTTTGAGACAAGGTCTACTAAACCGGAAATCAGGGTATCGGTTTGCAGCAATTGCCATCCTTTCTACACAGGCAAGCGAGGTATATTGGTGACAGAGGCGGGCCAGCTTGAAAAATTCCGCAGGAGGTACGGCGATACGGATTATGGTTATGCAAACGATGAAAAGTAACGTGAGGGTAAAGTTACTAGCCTTTACCCCATTACCCGAAAGTGTCGTTGCTGCCGCGGCTAGGCTATGTTACAGTGCCTCATCGGCGGAAGATTTAATCGTTATGCTTCATGACGATAAGGAGCAGAGGGACAAATTCATAAAAAACCTCGCAAGGTCAGGTCATCTTTCTCCTTTTGAACACGTTTCGTTTACCTTTGCCGTTGATGGTATCAGCAGGGCATGTTCGCATCAGTTGGTGCGGCATCGTATTGCAAGCTATAGCCAGCAAAGCCAAAGATATGTCTCCATGATTGATGCAAATTATATCGTGCCTGATTCCATCATGGAGAACGAAAAGGCTTTAACATTATTCAAAGATATGATGCGTCAGTCTCACGAGGCATATAAATCTTTGGCGGAGTGGGGAATCCCGCTGGAAGACGCCAGATATGTTTTGCCTAATGCATGGGAAACCAAGATAGTGGTAACAATGAATGCCAGAGAACTACATCACTTTTTTAGCCTTAGGCTATGTAAGAGGGCCCAGTGGGAAATACGCAGGCTGGCTAAATTAATGCTCATAGAAGTTAGAAAGGTTGCGGGTGTTATATTTGACGTTGCAGGTCCACCATGTGTGACGAAGGGTAAATGCGAAGAGGCTAAGCCCTGCGGCAAGCCTTATTCATCAATAGAGGAACTGCTAAGTTAAAAAAGCTCTTCCCCTTGGGGGAGGTGATGATTATAGATGGAGAATATCAACGAAAAATTAGATGAATTAGAAAAGAAATTCAAAGATCTGGAGCTGAAACTCAGCGATCCTGAGGTCATTTCAAATCCAGCCGAATTGCAGCGTTTAGCGAAAGAACACGCGGAATTGTCTAAAATAGTTGAAAAGTACAGGGAGTACAAAGAAGTGCTCAGGCGAATGGAAGACGCCATGTCGCTGTGCGATGATGATGACGAAGAGCTTAGAGAATTAGCTAAGGAAGAAGTAGCTCAGTTAAAGCAAGTTCTGGAGACGCTGGAGGAGGAATTAGCGTTTCTTTTATTGCCAAAAGATCCGGATGATGATAAAAGCGTCATTGTCGAAATAAGAGCAGGGGCTGGAGGCGAAGAGGCAGCACTTTTTGCCGCTG
>JAAYTM010000140.1 GCA_012518015.1 Synergistaceae bacterium | reverse complement strand
CCTATTGACAAGAGGATAAAGCCGTGATAGATTTTACTCAACTTACGGAGGGAGACATTGATAATCATGGCTCTAGTAGGAAGTATAGTAAAAATGAATAATAATTGGTGGTGGCAGGCTCGTTGAGTCTGCCGTCCGTGGCCTAAATAAATTTTAAGAGGGCCAGGGAGGCAGATCCTTCAGGATCAGTCTTCGTGGCCCTCTGTTTATAAGCAAGTTATAAGTAGGTTTTTACAAAATGGAGGGCCCTTTACAGGGACCCTCCATTTTTAATTAGTTTTAAGGCTAGCCAAGGGGAGATGTTGAATGAATAGCAGAGACGAAAAAAAGGCAGAAGCAATTTCTTCCAGTTCAGAAGTACAAGAAAAAGAGATCTTGGAAACAAAAAACAAAGAAAATTATGCTTTAGGGCTTTATGAAAGCTTTAGAGGTAAAAACCCAACATTTTTGATGGAGAATAAAAATTTCATCATCATTGGGTCGGTTCCGAAAACACTATTCCAAGTTAAAGACGAAATGACCATTGTGCAGTACCGTGAAGGCAATATAAATACTTATCCCAGGGAAGACTTTTTTAAGGTCGTCGATGAATATATGGAGGAAAATTTGCTTAAATCCAATCCTGAATTACCATTCGATGGATGTGGCCTTTTGGGCTACATTGGTTACGATGTCATATCGAAAAAAGGCTTGACTCTCTCTCAATTTCCAGAAGCGTTTCTCTTCGAACCCTCGGTTTATTTCGTTATGGATAAGGCCACTGGCCAAATTCTTCACTCCAGCTCGACTGAAATCACTCAAGAGATTCCCTCAAAGCTTATCCAGGGACATGCTTTTCAAAAAGAAAAACTATTTGATGAAGAACATAGTATTCACGATAGATGTTTATGCGAACTCGAGTCCGTTCCATCTAAAGAAGACTTCATACAAATGGTACATCAAGTTTTAGAACGAATTAAACGAGGTGAAGCAAACCAGGTAGTGCTATCTAGGCAATTAAAGTCAAAGGGACATATCTCTCCGATTTCACTATATAAAATCTTACGAGAGATTAATCCTTCACCTTATATGTTCATCATGGAGTTCGATGGCAAAAGCTTGGTAGGAGCGTCTCCCGAGCTCCTTTTGGAAATAAAGGACGGGATTGCTCTTACTCGCCCTATTGCGGGTACAAGACACCGCGGCAAAGACCTTCATGAAGACGATTTCTTTGAGATGGAGATGCTATTTGACGACAAGGAACGACAAGAACATCTACTACTTTTAGATCTCTCCTTAAGCGAGTTTAATGACATATGCCTTAAAGAAAGCATCAAGGTATCAAAGTATTTCGAAGTGGAAAAGTACAACAAGGTAATGCATTTGGTTTCTCAGGTAGAAGGCAAATTATGTTCCTGCATCACACCTGTACAAGCCTTAAAAGCCTCCTTTCCTGCAGGTACGGTAACGGGCACTCCAAAGAATGTAGCCATCAAGATTATTGATGAAGTCGAGCCAATCTCAAGGGGTCCTTACGGTGGAACCATTGGCTACATTGGATTCAACGGGAACTTGAAAATGAGCATAGCCATAAGGACCTTTATGCAGGTTCATGAGGAGTTAGCAATTCAAGTCGGGGCAGGGATAGTTGCAGGTTCTGTCCCTGAAAGGGAATTCCTAGAGACGCAGAACAAGGCTGCGGCCCTAGTTGAAACATTAAAAATAGCAATCACGAGGAGGGATAAAGATGCTTAAAAACTACATTGAAAAACTTACAGCAAAGGAGAATTTGTCTTATGAGGAAATGTATGAGGCCATGATGGAAATCTTAAATGGCTCTGCCTCCGAGATAGAGACGGCAGGCTTTTTAGTGGCGCTTCGAAGCAAGGGGGAAACCGTGGAGGAAATCACCGCTGCTGCAAAGGTCATGCGAGAAAAAGCAACTAAAGTAAAAGCTCCTCCTACAGCCATAGATACCTGCGGGACTGGAGGAGATGGCGTCGGAACGTTTAACATTTCCACAATTGCATCTCTGGTCGTAGCCGGAGCAGGTATACCGGTGGCCAAGCACGGAAATCGCTCCATTTCGAGTAAAAGCGGCAGCGCCGACCTGATGGAAGCATTGGGCGCCAAGATTTTGTCCTCTCCCGAAGATGTAAAAGCATCCATCGCTCAAGTAAACTTTGGATTCTTCTTCGCACCGCACTTTCATAGGGCTATGAAAAACGTCGCGAGGACGAGAAAAGAATTGGGGATAAGGACACTATT
>JAAYTM010000139.1 GCA_012518015.1 Synergistaceae bacterium | reverse complement strand
CTGCCTATATAATCTAACAACGAAGTCCATTTTGACACCTTTCGTCCCTCTTTTCTGTTGCGAAGTAACCTTGAAATTTATTATACATTTTCATCATATAATGAAGGTAGCAATATGAACAAAGTATAAAGCATATCAATGCGCACCATAATTGGCCTATAATTAAATGACGTCGAAAGAGACGGTTTTTTAGTAACCTATTAAGCAAAAATACGCTTTTCGCCGCCGAAATTAAAAATTAGTGTTAAGGACAAAGTTCGCTAATGAAACTTGCAATTTCCCTTGTGGGCATGTAAGAATTTTTTGTCAAAGGACTGCTTCAATGTTGAAAATAAATTTGAGCAAAAAGGGCGTCAAAGTTTTTGTAATCCTTGCTCTTGTTTTAATATTATTTTCCTTTTTAGCCATTGAAATGCTATGGAAAAACAAGGGCAATCTGGGGGCAGATTTTGTCGCCCAAAAATTTAGACATGCCGTTAAAAGCAATATAGGTGTGGATGTCATTTTTTCGTCCATTTCAGGCAATCCCTTGGTTGGCTACGTTGGCAAAGACGTTAAACTAGACATCGATGGCAATATAACAAACCTCGCCAAGTCCATTAATATCAAGCCCTCGCTTAGATCACTGTTAGCGGGAAAACCGAGGGTTACAAGCATTGAGATAAACTCCGCTAGAATCGCAAGCGAAGATGCTTTAAAGCTTTTCAACCTCCCCTTGACTGACAAAGAGCCGAAACAATCCATATCGATCGAGAATATAAGTTTCTATGACACGGAAATATTGGGCAAAAGAAGAATTTACATCGAGAGGGCTCATCTCAAGCCTGAAGACAATCTAATGGAATTTGACGTTCACGGCGCGATTAACTTACTTAAATTTCAGGCCAAAGGACGCCTTTCTGCTTCCAATGGTAGGGTTTCTCTGGAAGATTGTTTAATCAAAACCAATGAAGGAAACGGAGTCTTAGAAGGAGAAATAACGCCCCTCTTTAGCTTAAGGGGTGAGCTTCATAACATAAGTACTGATGAAATAGCGGCAATGTTTCCCGGATTCACATCGACAAAACCGAAAGGCACCATTTCGGGTTCAATAGGCTTCACCATGGACGAAAAAAGATCGCTCAAGATCGATGGACAATTTTACCTGCCCTCGGGCGAGATAGTGGGCATTCCGCTAAATGACACTTCCTTTACCCTTCTTTTCAGCAATGGAGTGCTTGATTTTAAAGTACTGCAAAATAAATCCTTTGAATCAGAGGTTACGGGATCGGTAATGGTCTTTTTTAACCCCTTAAGGTTGAAATTGGAGCTAAAATCAAAGGTAGCATCGATCGAGGCGTGGAAAAATCGATTTGATTGGCTTTCCCCCCTGAGCGGAACTGCCGAAAATATTGCTTTGTCCTTGGAAGGACCCCCAAAATATTTATCGGGAAGGGTGAAATTCGGATCACCCGAGCTGAAGATTATGAACCTAGCTTTAACAAATGCCGATATGACCGCAGAAGTGTCCGGCAGTCAAATTTGCTTCAACGGCAAGGGTTTCTGGAAGGACATACTGCTTGAGCTTCAAGGAGCAACTTCACACGACGGTTCGCCAATGCTTGACGCTACTATCACTGCCAGATCTGTGGACGCAAAAAAATTAAAAAATTGTTTTAAAGACAACGGGGAACTCGAAGTGGAAGGCAATTGTGATATCTTTTTAAGCGTGCACGGCAAGGCCGGTATCTTCGCCTTTGAGGGTATTGCGCAAGCCGATCAACTTAAAGCGGGATATTTGAACTTAAAGGATTTAAAGGCCGAGTTTGCATTGCAAAAGGGAAATTTAAACATCGCTACTTTGCACGCAAAACTTAACAGCGCTGATCTTAATGGCAAAGGGATCGTGTCAGATATTTTTTCCTCAAATCCAACCTTTGGCATATCTGGAGTCATTAGAAACCTCGAGTTGGGCGAGATATTCGATTCAACAAATACAAAAATTTCCGGTGAGTCCGAAATAGAATGGAAGATTACGCGAAGCGGCGCAGATACTTCTTTAACTGCTCATATCAATGCACCGTTGCTTTGCTTTGACGATTTACTATCGCTCACTGATATGTCAGTTGCGGTAAAATCTGTTAAAAATGGGTTATTTCTTTCCGGTGAAAGTCTTTGTTCAGAGGGCAGGATTGATTTTGAGGGCAACATAACATTTGCAAACAATTCTCCTCTGATGGATATTTCTGGCAAGATGACAAACATAAAACTCGAGTCACCGGACTTTGCACTAGATGGAACAATTAGGGGCAATTTTCAGATAACGGGACATCCCGGCAAATTGACGTTATCTTCAGAAGTAATTAGCGATGACATCACTACGCGAAACATACCCTTAAAAAACTTCATAGCCAATGTGGAAGTGCGCGATTCCTTTGCAAAGGTAAAGACTTTGTCCTTCGATTTATGGGAAGGGATCGTCATGTTAAAGGGAACTGCGCAAAAAGATGCATTAGATCTTAACGGACAGTTCAATGCCATCAATTTGTCACATCTTCCGCTACCCCCTAAGTGGTTTCCGCAGGGTCTGGCGGGCGGCATGTTAGAAATAAGGGGAAATATTGCTTCGCCTCAAATCACGGTCGACGGCATCATGAAAGAAGCAGCTATCGGCGGTCTTTCATTTGATAAAATTAACTTTTTGGCAAAAAGCGATATGACAAACTTCAAGGTTGACTATTTCGAAGCATGTAGCGAGGAAGGAGTTTTAAAGGGCGAACTTGAAGGCACTTTTAAGCCAAGGCCTTCCCTTAAATTTGACCTTCATGGAAAGAAATTGCCCACAAGCATGCTAGCACATCTTTTTTCGCCAAACCTCAAAAACGCACTGCAGGGATTGGTGCAAGTTAATCTTAAGGGCGAATATAAAGACACATTAACGGTACGCGGCAACATTGACGCTGATGAACTGTTGTTTTTCGGCTTGAAGATCCAAAAGGCAAGCATCCCCATCCAATTTACTGGTGATGCATACCAGATTGGCGATTTAAGGGCTAAGATTTCTGGGGGCACATTGCAAATGCACCTGACTGCTAAAAGAAACCGACCTCTACAATGGAAAACTATGATTTCCCTCGAAGACGTACCTCTGGAATTTCTCCTTCAAGACTTTTTAAAAGAGGCTTACTCGGTTTGTGGCTCTGCAAACCTTTACTTAGACTTAAAGGGCGAGGGGGCGCGTTTGGTGAACATGTCAGGATTGGGCAAGCTCGAAATTACCGATGGTCAGATTCTTGCATTTCAAAAGCCGGCTAAAACTTTAGAAGAACTCGGCATTGAAGGTTTTAAGTTTCATCGGGCTTTATTAAACTTTAATATAAATGGGCCTTCCGTTTACATCTTGCCTGGAAGCATGATCACTTCTCATCCTGACGATTCACTATATCGTTATATCTCTTTCGACGGAGTCATAGCTTCAGATGGCAAAATTGACCTTTTTTGTTTAGGGAACGTCAACGCTAAGGCTTTAAATGCCTTGACAAAAGCCTTAAAAGAGGTAGCAGCGCTTGAAAATCCGACGGAACAGGAAATTGCGCAAAATTTGCTCAAAGGCCTTATTGGAGGGTTTTCAGTCAAAGATTTCAAGGATGTCTCTTTGCGCATCAAAGGCACATGGCCTTCGGTAACGCTTTCCAAATTAAGCGTCGGCGAACCTTCATTGGGCAAAGACACCACTTCCCACAGATTAAATGGTGATGAAGACGAGTGGAACGTTAAGTTGTTCTTTACCTTTCCCACCGGTGACGGGAGCTCGCCCGATTACGATTTTGGCGATCAATTTATATCACAGCTATTACAGGGCCTTTTAGATCAACTTTTCAGCCCTGCGTCTCATGATAATGAGAAAAAGGGAACCTTCTCTACAGTCAACGAGTTCAACGGCAGCCATTAAAGCCTATCAAAAACACAAAAGCACATGTATGAAGCATGTGACGCTTCAGTTTAATTGACGAAGGATCGACCATCGACTAAAGCTAAATGCCTATTTAAGCCTTTTAAGATTGGTTGTTTAGTAGAACATTTAACAAAACATCGTGGTCGATGTTGCCTCCCGATATAACCACTCCTACATTTCGCCCCAAAGCCGAAATGCGACCCGATAGCAAAGCCGCTACGCCTACAGCACCTGCCCCTTCTACTACTTGATGGTGTTTTTGATGGAGGAAGGCGATCGCCTTGGCTATTTCTTCTTCCGTGACCGCTATAAAATCATCAACGCATGTTCTAGCCAGGTCCAGCAGAGACTGTGGTATCGTGCCTGTAAGACCGTCTGCCAACGTCTCGGAATAACAGACATTCACCACCCTGCCGGACTGCCATGACACCACCCATGGCATTGAGGCAACTGATTGAACCCCAATGATCTTTATGCCAGGCGATAATGCCTTCGCAGCGATGGCAATGCCCGTTATCAAACCTCCGCCCCCGGCCGGAACCACGATCATATCAAGATCCGGTTCATCAAGCAACATCTCCAATCCAACAGTACCAGCGCCGCTCACTATGTAGTGATCTTCGTAGGGAGACACATAAGTCAAGCCTTCCTTATTTGCGAGATCCATGGCTGCTAGTTCAGCATCATCGTAGAGATGCCCAACGACTCGTAAGTCGACCGCATCGCCGCCCAATCGCTTTATAGCCTTCTGCTTGGTAGCGGGACATACGCCTGGAACGAAAATTACAGCCTTGACATTGAGCATCTTTGCGGCAACCGCCACGCCTTGTGCGTGATTACCGCTTGAAGCCGTAACAACCCCCCGCTTACGCTCTTCCTCTGACATGTGAAATATCTTGTTCAAAGCCCCCCTAATCTTGAAAGAACCGCAGAATTGTAAATTTTCCCATTTCAAGTAAACATTCCCTCCGGTGACTTCGCTCAAATCAAGGGACATTTCCACAGGCGTATGCCTTACCTTTCCATTTAAAAAGCTAGCTGCCAATAAGACATCTTTAACCTTGGGCCATATCATTTATTAATTTCTCCCCTTTTTCGCAAACTTTATTAAGACTTTTTTCACCAGTTCATGTTAACATTATAATGGTTCTTAACCCATATCAAAATCATAAAAAAACAGAGGTCCAATGCTTAGACACAATGCGGGGGATCCCTTTAACTTTCAAGTGCTGATAACAGCATTTAGAGACCATCTAAAAGGTTCATAAGATTTGTTTTCTGTGTCTTTAGCGTGGTTGCAGAGACGAGTTTGTTTGCATTCAAACAAAAACTTTATCGTGTCAACCGTAGAGGTGAACTTCACCTTAATGAAGCTAGTAAATGCTGATG
>JAAYTM010000138.1 GCA_012518015.1 Synergistaceae bacterium | reverse complement strand
TATATTATCAACATGTATTTTAAAAGTCAAATTCAACGAGGTTTTTGACCGCGTCAACGGTTAAAAGGTGCCGGAGATAATTATAGATAAAATAACGAATAGATGGTTGATGATCGGTCTCTGGCGGAGGAGTTTTTTAGGAAGCCTGATTGAGTAGCAGATAAGACTTGATTACAACATCTTTTATGTCTACTTGATGCTCGGGTATTTGAGTCTGCAAGCAATCTACTTCTGAGATTAAGACCGCAAAGACGTTATTAGCCTTTGTGAGGGGTTAATATAGCTTAACGAGGAGGAGTGGTTATATGACATTGGATGAGCTTCACAAACTGGGTACTGAATTAGAGCAGTGGCTTCGGATGCGGGTCCATCCTATAGCGGTGAAGATGCTGAAAAGCAGGGATGAAGTACCTCAGGGAGCAATGATCCCTACGCGTGATTGGGGACATAAATATTCCTTGTGTCAGAGTTTTGCTAAATCACAACGAGATGGCTGGATGATTGCGATGTTTAAAGAGGATAATTGGTGTTTTGAGCCTGTGGTAGGGTTGGGGTTTGCTGAGCGTATCCCCTATTTCCTTGAGGGACATCATCGGTATCCTGACAGCGTGAGAACACTTGAAGGAGCCTCTGAATGGTGCAGAAATATGCCATATCTCGAGTACGGCATATATCAGGGCATCGTCTCTGCCCCCATCAACACGTGCAATTTTATGCCTGATGTCATTGTTATGCACGTTAATAGTATGCAGGCCAGTCAATTGTTGATTTTAAGAAACTGGTTTGACGGAAAAGATCTACATTGCCAACTCTCTGGACATGCTGTTTGTGTGTACGCTGTGGTGCCCCCAATTCTTGCCAATGACTGCACGGTTGCCATACCCTGCAGAGGAGACCGTCGCTTGGCCTTTGCTCAAGATGATGAGCTCGTTTTTTCGTTAATTCCTTACATGCTTCCAGATTTTGTAGAAGGCACTCGTTTCCTTCAAGAACATGGCTGGGGCATTCCGATGGCTCAAGAGTATAAAGAAGAATACGACCTCAAACCCGCTTATGCAAAGATGGGCGAGATGCTTGGCATGGACATGAAGAAATCGCTACCCGGGCCGTAGAAGTATCAAAAATTTTAAGGTGTCCACACGTCTTCCCAGGCCCGAGCAAAAAATATTGCCTGGGCCTGC
The DNA here is from genome assembly GCA_012518015.1 of Synergistaceae bacterium. Lineage (GTDB taxonomy): Bacteria > Synergistota > Synergistia > Synergistales > Acetomicrobiaceae > Acetomicrobium. The sequence continues at coordinate 1,041 of JAAYTM010000138.1, read as the reverse complement.
ACAAAGAAGGGATGAAGGATATGGATCTTACTCGCCAGCTGGTGGACTTTGCAGCAATGGAATTGCGCTTGACCAATATGCCAACTAAGGCGGTGGAAACCGCAGCCTGAGCCAAGGACATCGGCGAGGTGCACGAGGCAAAATACATAGCACTTTTTAGCTTTGACCCTTTTGTATTTGTGGTCAAGGCAGGAGAGACAGAGCGAGAGGCTTTTTCCTGAAAAGGCATGACAACCATAAAATACTCCCTTCTCGCCTTGTGCTGGCGAAAAGGGAGCAAAAAGAAGGGGTGTAGAAAAGATACTTTGTGCACTACAAACACGAACGCGTTTTTCTGGTTTTCTCGGATAACTGGCGCGCCCGGCGGGACTCGAACCCACAACCTACGGATTAGAAGTCCGTTGCTCTGTCCAGTTGAGCTACGGGCGCTGCAAAAATAAACTGGAGCGGGAAACGGGATTCGAACCCGCGACCTGCGGCTTGGAAGGCCGCCGCTCTAGCCTGCTGAGCTATTCCCGCCCCTTGACGCGATTAATACTAGCATAACGCATGTCCTTGTGCAATACCTGGAGGCAAAATTCAGTCGAGGCCGACGCTCCTAAAAACGCGTTTTTCACGAAATATCGGGTTGACATTATGGAAGAAAACGGAAGAATTGTCCTGTTTAACGAGAGGTTCCAGGCCTGGGAGGAGGCACTTGAGGAATTTATCCTTCTTAGAAAAGCGGAAGGATACTCAAAACGCACCATAAAAGATTATCGCTACCACGTCGGTCATTTCTTTGCGAAGCATCCGCAGGCTTGGTCTCCTCAAGACGCAAACAAGACGAGGACAGCCATTCTGTCCTTCCTCGGCCAAGATGACATTGCGCCCGCTACGTTTAACATCAGGCGAAAGTACCTCAAAGCCTTCTTTTCCTGGCTGGTAGATGAAGGAGCTTACACCCGAAACCCGCTTGAAGGCATAAGGGCAAGAAAGGCCGAACCAATGATCGTCCAGCATTCGGCAGAGATACTGACGAAGCTCTTAAAGCTTCCGGAC
>JAAYTM010000137.1 GCA_012518015.1 Synergistaceae bacterium | reverse complement strand
TCTTTGGGATAGATTATCTTTATTTCCTGCATCTACATTTACTTCCTCGATCCAAAAATTATAAAGGTTACTATATAAGCCTTTACGATCGGCTTTTGAGTTAAAAACGAGTTCTATTGCCTTTTCTTCGATCTTTTCAAGAGTGGTAGATATTCTAAAAAGTTCATCGGAATTTAGGCTCCTGCTTCCGAAGAGGTTGCAAGCTTCTCTTCCAAGATCGATCAAAACCCTAGGGCCATAAAAGTCAAGAACGTCTCTAAATGCTTCATCTGAAATTAAGTCCATGATTTTTTGGTGCCACGGTAAGGGCGCATTTTGAGAGAACCAATTTTCGTCGAGCAAATCCAGGGCGTTGACGGCAGATTCATAGAATATATCCTCCTGTTGTGGAGTAACGATATTAAAATTTGGATTTATCTCCAGGAATTGACCGTAGGATTTTAGCAGGTTCATGGCAAAGCTGTGTATGGTTGAAATTTGCGCTTCATCGAAGCGATTGCAAGCCAGAGTCAGTCTCTCTGCAACAGCCTTCTTTTCTTTAGGCGCAATGTCCGACGTTTCCAAGGCCTTAAGCCAATCATTTAAAGTCGATAAAATTTTATCTTCCATCTCTTGAGCCGCTTTTTCGGTGTAAGTGATGGTAAGTATTTCGTCATGCCTTGCACTTCCTGTTGCGACGAGCCAAGCAAATCTCCACGAGAGCGTGCGCGTCTTACCGCTTCCGGCGCCAGCGCTTACTACGACTAAGTTGTCTTCCGATATCACCGCCTCGCGTTGCTTAGACGTAGCCACACCCAAGAAAAGTTCGGCTAATGTAGTCTCGTCATTCATTATCCTGTCTTTCCTCTCCTCCGATTTCGCTTTTTCTGCAAAAGGTTTTGTATTGACATTCCTGACATGTCTTTGGATCGTAATGTGGCTCAAAGGATCCCGACATTAAATCCTCTGCCCATTTTGTGAGCTTTTCTTCAGCTCGATTTGCGATATCCTCCAGCTTTTCACGCTTTATTTTGAAATTCTCCGAGAAATCCTCAGGCACTAAAGCCTTTGCGAAGTTTTTATGTTCTTTGGAGACGTGACCGATGCACATGCTGTTTCCGTGGCAAAGGTAAAGGGCGCCTATTATTTCTATGTCGTTTTTCATAAAAGCTGAAGCATAAGCGGCAAGCTGAAGGGAGCTTTCGTAGTTATGCGAACCACCAGTCTTGTAGTCCCAGAGGATTTGCCCCTTTTCGTTCAGGCAATCGATGCGGTCGGCTCTTCCAACAAAAGACACAGCGTCGAGGAGCACTGTAGGTAACTCCACTTCCCAATACTGAGAGATGGAGAAATTGCCAAGATTTGATTTTATGCCTTCTTGTATTAAAGCCAGTCTTTTGGCTTGTGCGTATAACCGCTCATTATGGCGGAATAACTTTTTATTACTTAAAAGCGAGGGGTAGACCGATTTTACCGTTTGCTCCCAAACTTCTTCTATGCAAGCTTCAAGGCTAGAGTCTTTGTATGTCAAACGCTTGCTCCATGCTTTTTGCCATAGCTGATGAAACAATATGCCACAACGCTGCGGGTCAAAACCTGCCTCCTTTGGTTGGTATAGATTGAGGATGCTTTTGTATGCATAAAGGGCAGGGCATTGAGCCCACGCGTCTATGTCGCTTAAATATCCCTTAAACTTGGGTTTTACTTTAACTACAGGTTTTCTTCTCCGCCTGGAAAGTTTATCCTGTGGTACTTCAGATTCTCTCAGATATCTTTCTCCCTTTGGCATCAGTTTGCTCAAGGGTCTTTCTGTTTTGCCTGTCACCTCGCATAAGCCATCTTTTAATGCGCCTTCCAAAAATGAAGAAAGTTTCCTAGGCTTACCCTGTGCATCGATAGTAGAGTATGTTATCCATGTAGCATCCATTCCAGTGCATAGGTGCCTTCGAAACAGAGCTTCAAGTTGCTGTCTTCTTTCGTGCCTCAGGGGAAGGTGTACGCCAGCAAGGCCTGTGTTTTCATGTATCATCATCCTTGCTTCATCGTTTAAGAGGGGCGGTTCAATTATCTTTCCCGGCCACTTTTCAGTAGTAGCGTTTACAATTGTGTACAGACTGTGAGTCGCAAGCACAGGAGAGTTGTCTATGTATAGGGTGATGGAATTTAATTGCTTTTTGGGGGGAAGTAGCCTCGTTTCTTCCGCGAAGCGATACAAGAATTCCCAGGCTTCAGATTCCGAAAGCAAATCTCTTTGGGCCGAACCGAGACTAGGAAGCGATTCCTTTAAAAATAAGGCCTTTCTTTCGATGGCTTCCAGAAATTTGGCTGTTTCAAACAAAGTCTCGTCATATTTGGGATCTGTTATGAGGTCTTGTACCTTTTCTTGGACTTTTATGATATCGCTTAGCAGTTCGAAAAGTTTCTCAAACAACTTTTCCGCATTAATACCCTCTTTAATATCATTGAAAAAGGAATCGCATGCCTCAATGATATTAAGTAAATCTTTCATGTCATTTCGTCTTAAAAAATCCCGCCATTCTTTAATTCCTGAAGGCATTTCTTCATTTAGCAGCTCTAAGAGCTCATCGGATAAATTAAATCCAAGGAATGGGCTGAAAAAGAATCGAAACACGAAAGAAAAGGGCCAATTTTCATCCTTTAACTTTTTTAAGCGCATTAGCAAATCCCAACAGAG
>JAAYTM010000136.1 GCA_012518015.1 Synergistaceae bacterium | reverse complement strand
CGGCGTAATAGTAAGAATAGATTAATGACGATTCCAAGATTGTTTATAACACGAATGAGTGTGATATCCTATGCATAAATTAGAACAAAAATATGATGCCCTAATTTTTGATATGGATGGAGTCCTTATAGATTCGACTCGTTCCTATCCGATGGTAATAAGAATTGCCATTCAATGGAGTTGGCGCCATTTATTGGGTAATATTATCGACTGCACCGCATTTTCGTACGATCACTTTTACATTAGTAAAACACATCCGGCCTTCAACGATGATTATGACATAGCATGGGCATTGATATCCATAGCCGCTTCTCGGGGCACTAAATCTTTAAAAGAAGCCTTTCCCACGCCAGATCAATGGATGACCATTCTGCAAAACTTTCGTGGCGACGATTCAGTATCGTGGGTATATGCCAATTTCTCTGGTGCAATTCCAAGGAACATCATAAGGCAACTGTGCGAAGAGATATATTTTGGTAAAGACGAGTACTTTTCAGTAAACGGTAAAGCTCCTGTACTGTACAAGGGCAGAGGTCTGTGGCAGCAAGAAAAGCCCATAATCGATACACATTGGAAAAATTTTTCTTTACCAGTTTGTATTTTCACCGGAAGATCGTGGAACGAATGTTTGCTGGGGCTGAAATTGCTCGGATGGGAGGATCTCCCAAGAGATAGGATATTTACCCTTGATGACGGAGCGCCTAAACCTTCACCCGAAGGTTTAAAAGTTTTATCCACTAGGATTGGCGCACAAAACCCGATATTTTTTGGAGACACCCATAGCGACATGGAAGCTGCAAAAAGACTTGGTAAGGGAAAGTTTATCTACGTGGGCAAGCCTGCAGAAAATCTTGTCACATATTTCAGGGATACAAAAACGGCCCTGCGCGAACTAGGATTTATCGTTTAATAATCGGTATCGGCATCAAAATAAGGCTTTAACTTTACCCATTCGGGTGAAGCCTCTACCTCTTCAGGCGTCACAACAGCTGTGCCCATCTTTTGGACAACGATCCCAGCTGTTAAGGTGGCAAATTCACAGGCTACGTGCCATGGTAATCCCAAGCCGCGAGCCACTGCAATGGAGGCTACCACCGTATCTCCCGCTCCCGAAACATCATAAACTTCTCTTGTACGAGCGGGAAAATCCCTCGCCTCATCCTTGGCAACAAGTGTCATGCCCTCGGCTCCTAACGTAATAATTACCGCCTCCATAGAAAGAGATTCCCTTAGTATTCGAGCACCTTCTCGAGGAGTGAATTTTTCATCAAATGCGCGTCCTAAAAGTAGCTGGGCCTCAGCTTTGTTGGGCGTCATCACGGTGGCACCTTGATAACGTTCTTTATGTTGGGGCTTAGGATCGACGATGACGGGAATCCCTTTTTCGATAGCCCATTTAATACACGCTTGAGCCACCCTCTCACTAACCATGCCTTTTGCGTAATCGGATAAAACGAGCGCATTTATATCTAGCGTAGGTAAAACGCTCAACAGTTCTCTTGAAATGTCACAAAAGCTATCATCGATGTAGTTGTCCCAATCTACTCTAACTATTTGCTGAGATCGTGCTAATATTCGCGTCTTTCGTATCGTGGGTAAATTTAGCTCCAGGGGAGGGCATATGGTTACATTTAATTCATTCAAAAGAGTTTCCAGTATATGCCAATAAACATCTTGCCCTCTCGGCGTTACCAGTACAGCATCATATCCCAAAGCAGCAATGTTAGCGGCAACATTGGCAGCCCCCCCAGGCCGGTAGTCTTCTTTGACAACCTCGACGATCGGCACCGGGGCTTCAGGCGACAATCTGCTAGCACGGCCTATTATGTAATGATCGATCATCACATCTCCAATGATGGCTACTGTACATCGCTTTGCGTTCACGGGTTATGCCACCTCTACCCTTCTCGCAAAACAGACCTTTTAGCCTTGCCTAATGCTGTTTTAGGCAAATCAGTCACGAATTCAATAACCTTCGGTATTTTATGCGAAGATAACATCTTTCTACAATGAGACCAAATATCCCTCCTTGAAGGCAATTTATCGAAATGAGGCACTATGAAAGCCTTGACGATCTGCCCCGTCATGCTTTGTGTTATGCCCACAACGGCCACTTCTTTCACCGCTGGGTGTTTTAAAAGCACCTCCTCAACTTCCTCTGGAAATACCTTAAAGCCACCAACCATGATAACGTCGCTCTCGCGGGAATGCAGCTTTATATAACCATCTGGGTCAATTGAAACCACATCCCCGGTGTTAAACCAGCCATCTTTAAAAAATGTACTGGTCAAAGACTCATCCCCAAAATAAGCCTGAGCTACGGAAACGCCACGGATCCAAAGTACTCCTTCTTGCCCTCGTGGCAATTCTTCACCATCAAAATTGCACACCTTTATCTCTACAATCGGCAATGCTGGCCCTACGGTACCAAGTTTCCTCGTTGAGTAAGACTTGTTAACAGCAACTACTGGAGAGGCTTCGGTCAAGCCGTAACCTTCCAGAACTCCGACTCCAATATATCTTTCGAGGACTTCATCCAAAGCGACAGAAAATTTGTCTCCACCCGAAATTACGGCTTTAATGCGCCTGGGCAAGCTCGCACCTTGAGATAATGCCGATGCAAAGAACTGATACATCATGGGCACTCCAACTAGCACATTCGTCTCAGAACTCCTAATCGCCTCCAAAGTGTTTTTAACGGGCATAAAACTCGACAACATGCACTGAGATAAATTTAGCAACAATGGCAACAAGCCACAAATGGAAAACCCGAGCACGTGGGAGTCGGGCAACGCATTAAGCAATATGTCGCCTTCTTCTATGGGCTCAACCTGTTCAATGCAAGTCAGGGCATTGGCATATAAACTTCCATGACTTAAGGGAACAGCCTTAGGCTTGCCTCCAGTCCCTGAAGTATAAAAGATGACAGCCGTATCTTCCTTTCCAGGGTATACATCTAAAACTTCAAGGGATGTCTTATATGGCGCATCGTAAGGAGCAATTGCCCAAGGAATACCTGCCAGCTCGAGATTACTTGTCATGTCAGCGCGCCCATTGGAAAGTATTACCAAGGAAGCTTGAACATGCTTCAACGCACTCGTTATAACATTAGCAGGCTCTCGGACATTATAAGGGACAGCAGTACCTCCAAGACGCCAGGCTGCTAATACGTGAGCCCAAAAGGAGGGACTATTTGGCATTACTAACCCCAAATGCATTTTTGATTCAAATCCACTATTTTTAAGCTTTTCCGTTGTGGCTTCGACTAGCTCCCAAAAAGCACCTCTAGACCACCACACGCCGTTGAACCAAATAGCGCGATCCCAAGGAAATCTGCGACATATCGATTCTATCTCCCTATCAAGTCTATTCAATCCAACCTTCCTCCATAAAATCCATGTTAGACAAACGAAGAGCAAGATAAGCTTTCCAGCTAGCAGCAGAGGGGAGTAAGTCTTCGGGTACATCATACTTAGGATGGTGTACCCAATATTTACCGCCCGTTCCAAAGAGCATAAAACAGGAGGGAATTATCTGGGTATAAAAGGCGAAATCTTCACCTGACATTAAGGGTTTTTGTAAAATTTCCACGTTTTCTTTGCCCATGTATTCATAGGCTATGTTCAAAACCACATCCACAAGTTTTTCATCGTTGAAAACTTGTGGATAGTTTCGTTGATATTTAATTATACCTAAACCGCGAAAGGTCTGCGCCAGCAGTGGAACGATTTCCTCTAACCTGCTTTGAAGAAAGTCTCGCACATCGGGGCTAAGAGCTCGCAAGGAACCCCACATATCTATTTGTTCAGGGATTACGTTGTAAGCCTCGCCGGCTTCTAATTGGCCAAAGGATATAACGGCACTTTCCAAGGGGTCTATCTCCCTTGACACCAGCATCTGAACGGCAAAAATTAGGTGAGCTACGATCGTCCACGGATCCACGGCAAGGTGAGGCGCCGCTACATGACCACCTACTCCTTGAATAGAGACGTGAAATCTATCGGAAAGGGCAGTCATGAACCCGGGTCGTAACAATAATTTTCCATAACCATATTTAGGCCAAAAATTTAACCCTAAGGCACAGCTAATATTGTAAGCCCGTAAAAGTCCGGCTTCGATTAAACGTTTGGCCCCACCAAGACCCTCCTCGGCCGGCTGAAAGACAAAGACAATAGATCTGCCGAGCATGTCCCTTCGATTCGATAACAACTTCGCCACACCAAGCATAACCGACATGTGGGCATCATGGCCACAGCCGTGCATTACCCCCGGGATACACGACGCAAAGGGAAGATCTGTTTCTTCCTGAAGAGGTAATGCATCCATAGGAGATCGAAGCATTATCGCATTTGTGTCATTTTTCCCTTTAAGCTTTCCCACTACAGCGGTAGTATCCCCAAAAGCTTGAGTAATCTCTATGCCTGGCATTCCTTGTAGAATTTGAATTATCCTCGAAGATGTAACCCTTTCTTCAAATGCTAATTCGGGAAAAACATGAAAACCCCTTCTCCATTCAACCAATTGATTGGAGATTCGGGCAGCTTCATCTTGTATGCTTTGCTTTTCCTTTACCCATTGTTTCATTTTCTCTTGCATCTTAATCCTCGCTAGGCTATTAATTCAATAATT
>JAAYTM010000135.1 GCA_012518015.1 Synergistaceae bacterium | reverse complement strand
GTTGAATTTTTTCATAGTCCATAGTAGTAAATTCGCCATCTTTATATATCCATTTTCCCTTTATCATGGTCCCGCAAATGTCTCTTGAACTTCCAGAAAAAACTATGAAGCTTGCCAAGTTATCGCAGTTCCATCCAACATAACGCGGGTTGTCTAAATCTACCACGACAAAGTCCGCCTTCCAGCCTTTTTTTACGAGGCCAACTTCGGAAAAACCCAGCGCCTTATGTCCGGAGTAAGTTGCCATTTTAATCGCATCTTTTGATTTTATCAAGGTGGGATCCCTGTAATAACCCTTTTGAATCAATGAAGCTGTTCGCATTTCAAGCCAAAGGTCTAATCTGTTATTGCTCGCTGCTCCATCGCTGCCCAAGGCTACGTTGACTCCTCTTTCAATCATCTGCGATACAGGAGCAAAACCGCTTCCAAGCTTTAAATTACTGCTTGGATTGTGAACGACCGTGACGTTGTCCCTTGCAATTTCCTGCAGTCTATTCTGGGGAAACCAAACCCCGTGAGCCAAGATGAGGTGAGAGGCGTCCGTAAGGCCCGTTTCATAAAGCAGGTCAATCGGATCTTTTTTTAATTCTTCCTTTATATATCCCACCTCCCACTCCGTCTCGAGCCAATGAGTGTGTATTCCTATGCCGAGCCCTCTGGCAGCCTCAGCAGCGCGGGAAAGCGATTTCACAGAAACGGTATAAGGGGCGTGAGGTCCAAGTTGAACCGTTATTAAGTCATCTTTACCATGCCAGCGATCGTAAAGTTTTATTCCCTCCTTTAATTTTAACGAGAAAATAGGAGGCTTGCCGATCAAGCCTTGACAAAGACCGCATCTCATCCCGGCTTCAATGGCAACATTTGCAACTTCATCCATGTGAAAATACATATCTCCAAAACATGTAATGCCTGACCTCGCCATTTCAATTACTCCAAGTTGAGTCCCAATCCTTATGTGGCGAGGTTTAAGACGCTCTTCTACTGGCCAGATGTGTTTTTCAAGCCAATCCTTCAAGGGTGTTTCTTCTCCTAACCCTCGAAGCAATGTCATAGCCGCATGTGTATGAGCGTTTGCAAAACCCGGCAGCAGAGCTTTCTTGCCTTGACATAGGTATTCTTCTTTGGCTTTTATACTTGGTCTTTGTTCTCCCGAGAGTATATGAGATATGTGGCCTTGCGTTACCGCGATATCACATACTTCTGCCCTCTCACGCGATCCGTCCAACACGACGGCATCTCTGAAGATCAGATCTGTTTCCCTATCGGTCTCACGTTCAAAGTGACAACTGGTCATTCTTCCCACCTTCCCATGTACTCTTCTTGTTCCGGCGTCAACTTTTCAAGTTTAATTCCCAAGGCCTCAAGCTTCAAATGTGCAACCTTCTTGTCGATGTCCACTGGAACAGGATAAAGACCTGGTTCCAGGTCGTTTTCGTTAATGTAAAGCACCGATAACAATTGAAGCGCAAAGGACAGGTCCATTATTTCGATCGGATGTCCATCTCCGCCGGCCAGGTTTACGAGTCTACCCTCGACTAAAAGGTGAAAAGACCTTCCGTCATCTGTTATGTAAGTGGTTACGCCTTGACGGGTTGGCATTTTTTTGGCAGATATTTCGCTCAAGTCTATACAGGATATTTCCACGTCGAAGTGGCCTGCGTTTGCCAAAATCACTCCATCTTTCATGACGGCGAAGTGCTCTTTTCTTATCACATGAATGTTTCCGGTGGTGGTTATAAATATGTCTCCGGTACATGCTGCCGTTGCCATGTCAGTGACGTAAAAGCCGTCCATATAGGCTTCCAAAGCTCTATGAGGATCGGATTCAACTATTGTTACGCGTGCTCCTAACCCAGAAGCTCTCGAGGCAACCCCCCTGCCACACCATCCATATCCGCATACGACGACTTCTTTTCCTGCCACGAGCATGTTTGTCAGCCTGCATACGGCGTCCCACACGGATTGGCCGGTGCCGTATCTATTGTCAAAGAGGTGTTTACTTAATGCATCGTTGACGGCGAGCATGGGAAAGGCGAGAATTCCTTCCCTTGACATGGCTTTTAATCTCTTTATGCCTGTTGTGGTTTCCTCGCATCCGCCTTTAATGTATGGCAGGAGATCGGGTCTTTGTTTATGTATGAGCGTTACGAGATCGCCACCATCATCTATCAGTATTTGTGGCGACCACGCAAGCAACGCATGTAGATTTCCATAATATTCCTCCATCGTCATGCCGTGCCAGCTGTAGACTTTTATGCCGTTTGCCACTAAGGCGGCGCACACGTCATCTTGAGTGGATAAGGGGTTGCTTCCAGCAGCCACTACGTCTGCGCCTAAAGCCCTCAGGGCCCTTAGTAGACATGCGGTCTTAGCCTCGAGATGTAGGCAGGCAGCAACTCTTATGCCGTTTAACGGGCGTTCTTTTTTATATTTTTCCTGAAGGAGCTTTAATACAGGCATGAAATTCCACGCCCAGGCAATTTTTATTTTGCCCTGATCCGCCAAAGCAGGATTAGCTATACGATATTCTTCCATGTCTTAACCCTCCCTGTTTTAGTTCATTATAACTTGGCTTTTATTCAAAGCCAGCTCGTTGGATATCTTTAAAATTTACTGACGCTACCATTGCTTTGGCAATTGACTCCTCGTAAGGTTTTTTTAAAATGCCTACTTCGGTGATTATTCCGGAAATCAAGCCGTTAGGTGTTACATCGAAAGCAGGATTCCAAACCGAAATGTCATCGGGAAAAATCTTGATGCCACCAAAGGTGCGTACCTCATCCGGATTTCTTTCTTCTATGGGGATGGCCTCTCCATCTGTTAAATCAATATCGATTGTACTTCTTGGAGCTGCCACGTAAAGGGGAATGTCGTGATATTTGCATAGCACGGCTAGATTATAAGTCCCAATTTTGTTTGCCGTATCGCCGTTTAAGGCTATTCTATCCGCTCCTACGATCACCAAGTCAACTGCGCCTTTTTTCATCAAAAAGGCGGCCATATCATCACATATGACGATAACTTCCAGCCCTTCTATCCACAGCTCCCAGGAAGATAACCTGGCTCCCTGAAGAAGGGGCCGAGTTTCATCGCAGTAAACTTGAATCTCCTTTCCCATTTTTTGGGCTATTTTTAATATTCCCAAGGCGGTGCCTATGCCACCGGTTGCCAATCCCCCTGCGTTACAGTGAGTCAATACGCGACATTTTTGAGGCAATATCGATTGACCATAAAAGGCAATTAATTTTTCTATCTGTCTTTCTTCTTCGTGGATGCCTTGGGCTGTTATTAAAAGTTTATCCTTGAGCAGTTTCTTGGGAACGTGAGCATCCCAGTCATCTTCCGTCGTTTCGTCTAGAAAGCTTGACACCGCGTTTTCCATTTTTTTTAGGGCCCAAAAGAGGTTTACCGCCGTGGGGCGTGTTCTTGAAAGACGTTCGATTCCTCTTTGAATCTCTTGTGGTCCACCCTCGCTTGCTAAAACTACGCCATAAGCGGCGGCAATGCCTATTGCTGGAGCTCCCCTTACAATCATCTTTTCAATGGCCTTGGCGACGTCGGTGCAGTTTGCGCATTTTACATATGTAATTTCAAAAGGTATTTTTCTTTGGTCCAATAAATATAAAAAACCATCATCCCATTTTATCGGATCAGGCATGGACGCGGACATGGGCAACTGTGGTCACTCCTTAGTTTTCTATTTATTTCCCTTTGGGATGCAAGGATTTTACCTCGGTTTTAACTCTTCCATCTATCATGCATAGGAAAACTTTATCGCCAACCTCGACTTGATATATGGAAGTTATGGGTTTTTCCTCTTCAGATAGGCAGGTTATCCATCCTCTGGATAGTGACTTAAGGGGAGACAAAGCGTCTAGGGAAGCGGCTGCGTGGGTCAGCCTTTCTTTCATGTTGGCTATTATTTTGCTTGTGCTTTGGGAAAGGGACTGTGCTTTTTGGGCTACTTCCAAGCTTGCCGGATAAAGGTAAAGGTTTTTTATCGTATTTTGCGAAAAATAAAAATTAAGGCGGCATTTTATTTTTCTTGTTTTTAGAAGGAATATTT
>JAAYTM010000134.1 GCA_012518015.1 Synergistaceae bacterium | reverse complement strand
TGGCCATAAATCTCCCGAAATGTCATGGAGTATCGATTCTATCAGCTTGGATTTATTTATTTCCTTGACAAGATCTTCTGCCATGATCTTGTATCTTTTTTCCAGCTCTTCAGCTTGGAGCAAAGCCCTTTTTTCTTCCTCTTTGAGCTCCTCTTGGAAGGATTCCATTTTCTTGGCGCACATCTCTTGGATTTGCCTCAAAATTTCCTCTCGCTTTTTATCGATCTCGGCAATCCTGCGTTCGTACTCTTGATCCAGCGAATCTTTAAAGGACTCTATTTCTTCCGTGAAATCTCCATTTTCGCTAACTTGCTCATTCACTCAAAACCCCTCTTTCCATGAGAAACTCACAGAAAGCGCATCTGTCTATCATTCCCACGAACCTTCCATTTTCAACCACAGGAAGCCTTTTGACCCGCTTTCGCATCATTAGGTCCACAACGCTTATCAGGCTTGTCGTTGGATCAACGTAAATGACTTCTTTCGTCATGAACTCCTCTACCCTTTTAAGCCCGATGTCATGGATTTTATCGAAAAAAATTAATTCTCCTTCTTTGCTCAAAAAAGCGGATGAGGTTATGGCCTCAAGATAGGTAGGAAGTGTGGCTTTTAAAATATCGCTTTCTGAAATAAAGCCAACCAGGTGCCAATCCCCCTCTATTACAGGCACGCCGGTGACCTTGTGAATGTAAAACATTTTTACTGCATCAATTACCAAATCATCCTTCAATAAAACAGTGAGGTCTTTTTGCATTAGATCTTGTGCAACTATGTCCATTAACTTATCCTCCTGCTATAAAGTCCTAACCTGGTAAGAAGGATCAGCATCACAAATAAAGGCAATCTGACTGTACGTTTTAATCTCCATGGTTCCTGAATGGTTCGATATAACCACTCCAATCCCATGTTTTGCCACACCTTGGGTGCCCTTTTTAGGCGGCCAGAGATGACATCGAAGCTACCCCCGACTCCTATAGCAACAACACCTTTAAGCCTTTCCAAATTGCGTTTTATCCATATTTCCTGCTTGGGCACGCCCAGTCCAACAAAAAGGATTTTTGCACCACTTTCGTTGATCTTTTCGCATATCTCTTCGTCATTTTCTTCTGTGAAATAGCCGTGATGAAAACCGGCTACCTTTAAACCCGGATATTCGTCCATTAGGCGCTCGGAAGCTTTTTCGACTACATCATCAGTGCTGCCCAGCAAGAATATGGGCAATTCCCTATATCTTGCTATTTCACATAAATTTTTCATGAAGTCTATGCCGGTAATTCGCTCCTGGATTTTAATTCCCAACAACCTAAATCCCCATATGAGTCCTGTTCCGTCAGGTAACGAGAGATCGGCGGATTTTATAGCTTCTCTTAGCTCTCTATCGTATCTTGATCTTTCGGCCACCAAGGCATTGGGTGTCACTATCATGTAATTTTGATCGTTTTCCTGATTCGTCCAAAAGATCACCTTGTTTAGCACGTAGTCCAAGGATACGTTATCCACGAAAATGCCCCATAAAGCTGGTCTGCGTTGATCTTCATGAGCCGTATTCCTTGAAATGTAGGCTAAAAAAGCTACTATGCCTCCCGCCAGGACGATAAGGGAAATTCTTAATCCCCATGGAGGAGGAATAAGTTGAAAAAGAGCGACAGAGGTTCCCAAGGTCATGCAAAAGGCGGCAACCAATCTTACAGATTGAGGATGATCTATGCCCATTGACACCAGTTTTTCGTAGAGGGAAATGTTCCATTGCGCATTATCGGTGAAGGCTTTACTTGCGAATCCGAGCGAGGCTTCCATGATCGGAAGGGCAAATAAGGATAAAGGCAATAATATTGTTGCAAAGGTGACGCCTTTGCTGACACCTATGAGTGATGTGCCAGCAATGAGGGTAGACCAAAAATAGACAAGAGGATTGCCCAACCTTCGATAAGTATGACCTATCCTACTCCAAAAGATTAGGCAAAGAAGTATACCGGTAAAGGAAATCCACATTGCATCCTTCAGGTCTTGCCCTAAAAAGAAGCTGACCCCCCATAAAAGAACCCACGTTATGGCCATTAAATGGCCGGACAGGCCTGAAATTTCGTCCACTTCCCGCAAGAAAGCCTGGCACAATAACAACCATGTAGCCGTAGCCATGATGGCTACTTTCGAGGATAGGTAATAAAAGCTATCCCTTCCTAAGCTCAAAAAGTTTATTTGCGGTCCATTAAAAGCGAAAGCTAATGCCAGGGCTATTTTTAAAAAAGGCCAGAATGTCGAAGGGTACAACCTTTCTCCCATGGCAGCGACAGCAAAAACGATTCCATAAGCAACTATAATAGAAGAAACACGACTACCAATGCTTATGGAAAGCAAGGATACACTGGCCACCATGAGCACATCTCTTGTATAATCCCATTGGGCTGTGGAGAGTCGTTTTTTTGTTGCTTTTTCAAAGATCAAACAACCCAATGCCGTTAGAACGATCAAAAGATAAGCCTCTCCCATTTTGGGATCTCTCCCCTCAAGATGGTCTGTTCATAATTTTATCATGAAAGGGCTGATGTATTACATGAAGTTTAAAAGAAATATTTTCACTTCACTGCTTATTAAACATTGGATAGTTTTTTTACTGATCATATTTATGTCCCTTCCTGCCGGAGCCTGCACCATTCCGATAGAGGTACTGGGCAGTTGCTTCGTAGAGGAACTTTCTCCGGAACAAGCCTTGGTCATCGTAGACAGTCTTCCAACCTGTGACGGATATGTATCTCATTTATACATGAAACTGCAGGGAGCGGTTGTAGAGGGCTTGCGCATTGACGAAATAGCCATCGAAGCAAGAGACGTTTATTTTAATCCGCCTGTCGAGTGGAAAGAAAAGTTACGCCCAAAAGAAGTCTCAACCGTTCTGTTTGAAGCAAGATTGCTTGAAGAAGATGTAAATAATGCATTAAAAAAATATGAATTAAAAGATAAAAGATGGAGCAATTTCAAGTTCGACTTAAGGAATGGCAAAGTTGTTGCTATTGCCGTTTATGAACAACCACTGCTGCTATTTAAGCTTAACATATTGGCCAAACTTATCGGCGAACTTGAAGTCGTAGGCGGAAATAAAATATATCTAAAAAACTGTAAATTATACGCCGATGGATTTCGCCTTCCAGAACATGCAACTCAGGAATTGATTGAAAAAGTTCAACCGCTCCTCGATTTTGACAAGTTTATATTTCCCGTACAGCTAGATTCCGTCAGCAACGATGACAAGTCTATACTTATTTTTACTAAAGATAAGCCGGAGCCCTTTGAAAGTTCCTTTACATGGACTTATTCTTCTTTTAGCGAAAATGCCGTATCTCAGTCAGCCCATTCATGTAGGGAACCAATACATCCGGAATCTTGATTGATCCGTCTTCTTGTTGGTAGTTTTCCATGATTGCTATGAGACATCTGCCTACGGCTATTCCTGAGCCGTTGAGTGTATGGACGAAGCGCGTCCCCTTTGCTCCGCGGGGCCTGTATCTTGTGTTCATACGTCGAGCTTGGAAGTCTTCGCAATTGCTGCAGGAGCTAATTTCTCTGTAAGTATTTTGCGATGGGAGCCATACTTCTAAATCGTAAGTTTTGCTGGCGGCAAAGCCAAGGTCTCCCGTGCAAAGAGATACGACGCGGTAGGGAAGTTCCAGTCTTTTTAAGACCTCCTCGGCGTTTTGTGTGAGCTTTTCTAATTCTTCGTAGCTGGCTTCGGGAGTGCATATCTTGACAAGCTCTACCTTATCAAACTGGTGTTGCCTTAACATACCTCTCACGTCTCGCCCGTGACTTCCAGCCTCTCTCCTAAAGCAAGGCGTATAAGCGGTATAGTAAAGAGGCAATACATCTTCTTCCAATATTTCCTCCGCATGCATGTTAGTGAGTGGAACCTCTGCAGTTGGTATCAGCCAAAGGTCATCGCTTTCGCAGTGATATAGGTCATTTGCAAACTTGGGCAACTGTCCGGTACCTTCCATGGTCTTGGAGTTAACGAGGAAGGGCGGCTCGAACTCAAGATAACTATGTTCTCGTGTATGCAGGTCTAGCATAAAGTTGATGAGAGACCTTGCCAAACGTGACCCATGTCCCCTTAAAACGGTAAACCTGCTGCCTGCCAACTTTATGCCTGCTTCAAAGTCCAATATTCCCAAATTTTCCCCCAACTCCCAGTGCGGCTTGGGCTCAAAGTCGAACTCTGGGATTTCCCCGACGTGGCGAATCACCAAGTTGTCCTCCTCGGATTTGCCAACCGGTACTGTCTCGTGGGGTTTATTGGGGATTAGAAGCAGCAGATCCCTTAGCCGCGTTTCAATTTCCTGGACTTCTTGATCCAGGGTTTTGATCGTTTCATTTATCCCTCGGATTTCTTCCATCAAATCAGAAGGATCTTTTCCCTCCGATTTTAGTCTAGCCACTTCCTTGGAGCCCTCGTTTCTTTTGGCCTTAAGGCTTTCTACTTCGATCAGCTTTTCTCTGCGTAAGGTGTCCAGTTTCAACAATTCGTCTAGAGGGTAGTCATAGCCTCTATTTTCGAGCATTCTCTTTACTTCATCTGTATTTTCCCTGATCCATTTGATATCAAGCAATTTGAGTACCACCTTTCTGATTTCGTATTTGAGCAAGTAAATTAATCATTTCAATGGCGGCCATGGCTGCTTCTGCGCCCTTGTT
>JAAYTM010000133.1 GCA_012518015.1 Synergistaceae bacterium | reverse complement strand
CATAGGTAAGCTACAAACGGCCCGCCGTGGCCGTACAAAAAATAGTTACCCTTCCGTTTCAATCCCTCATAGGTAAGCTACAAACTTTCTTCAATAACGGCGATCAGTTGATCGCCAACCCGTTTCAATCCCTCATAGGTAAGCTACAAACGGAGGTGATAGAAGAGGCATAAAGGGAGACTTAAGGCGTTTCAATCCCTCATAGGTAAGCTACAAACTCTTTACCTTATACATCGTCATCGTCGCCCTCCTCTTGTTTCAATCCCTCATAGGTAAGCTACAAACTAATTTCATATACCATGGTTATCACAATTATAGGCAATTAGCAGTGAGGGGTCAAATCGCTTTTTCATAATAAAGAAATGCGATCATCACTAAGAATTACATCAGTTTTAGACTGTGTCGATCCATCGGTGTTTTTGCACTACCGGGGGTCGACAAATCATATCATCATCGTCTGCCCTCCTTTGTCTAAACCCAAAATTTGCCTTTCGAGATATTGTTGTTGCCGTAAGACGTAAAATACGACAGAGTCTTTTTCAACGTCAATTATTTTACGCAGGTCAGCCTTGAGCCTGGCAAATTGTGCTTTTGTTAGCTCACCTTCAAGCAAGGAATTTTGAACCCAATTAAGATATCTTCTTCCAACATGAAGCACCTTTGTAACACGTTCTACATTAATATCATAAGCCATGATCACAAACAACTTTACCACCTTGAGGTATAGGGCTCATAGGGGCGATCTTCCAGGAGATGTTTTTCAATTTTATATAAATCGAGCCTAATTAATCTGCGATAGGATACCTTCCGCCTTAATGTTGGATGATCTATGGTCGTCCTTAACCTCTTTTCCCATTCCTCTATATACTTTTGTCGACCAGCTTCTGAAAGATAAACTCCCTCAACACCAGAAGAGAAGTCCCTTGCCTTCAATTGATTTTTATTTATTAAAGAAAATATCAACCTATCAACAAAAATAGGTTTAAAAATTTCTGCAACATCCAAATTCAAGCTAAAACGCCTAAAGTTGGTAGCGTGCAAAAACCCGATTCTTGGATCGAGGTGTGTTCTGTAAATTTCGCTTAAAACCGTGACGTAAAGCAAGGAGTTTCCAAAGCTGATTAACGCGTTCAGACGATTTTGCGGCGGCCTCCGCGTTCTTTTTGCAAACGCAAAATCCTCATTATCGATAATGGCATCGAAGGCACTGTAATAAGTTTCACGGGCATTGCCCTCGATTGCCATTAACGCTTCGGGTGAACTTTGTAACTCAACGGCAGCAACATATTGATCTAGCTTATCTAAAGCACTAGAAAGGTCTTCAACGCCTCTTCTTGCATAATATTCTAAGACTTTTTTCATATTGTTAATTGCACCTGAGACGAATCGCCTTGCCAAGTCCATTCTTTTTTGTGAATCTAAATAATGTTCTGATTGCTTTAAAATTAAGCAACCTGAATTATAGTATTCTCGCGGATAAAATGAACCAACATAATAACCATAATGGTTAAAGAAATGCATCGTAATCTCGTTTTGTGTTAAAAACTCAAGAAATCGTTTATTAAAGCTCAGTTCGCCAAATATCTGTATATCAGCTATCGTTTCTACAGGCATGTAGCGTTTTTTGCCGTCGCCATCCTTGAAAACCAACGTGTTTTGCTGTCTTTCGAGGGTTCCGCTTGAAAGTATGTACATCGTCTGTCTCATATTTCTTCTACCCCCAACAGAACTCCGCATAAGCGCAAGAGCGGCATATACCAGACCACTCAACAACAGGCGGGCTAGGAAGTCCTATTAGTTGTGTTATATGTTGTAATGCTGCCTCAACTTCCATTTCTTTTTCCTTGGTCAGTATCACGTCTTCTTTCCTTTTCTGTCGTGGAAAACGCAATTCACCGATAAGCCCATCAAACCCTTTGCGCTTCAGGTAGTAAAGATAATACAACACTTGCAATCTTGAAGCTTCTATCATTTTATTAGAATACTTTACTTCGAGAACTTTGCCACTCTCTTCCAAAATATCAACTTTAATTAAAGAATCGATCAACACCTCATGTTTCTTTAAACGCGGGTAACTTGTCTCGTGAAGGAGAGCTCCTAAGGCGACCTTGTCGCTTGACTTTTCCATTTCTAAGTGGCGTGAGTAAAGCCAAAGCTTTCTATGGCACACCTCGTAATAGTAAACTTGGGTGCCTGTGTAGAAAAGTTTTTCTCCGGTATAAATATTACCTTCATAATTTTGATATGATTCGTTATGCTGTTTCATCATTATATCATTATATTGCTGAAATCCTGGTCTTTATGTGTATCATCTTGATCTTCCTCTAAGTAAGGTGGCAGTAATCCAGTCTCATTGTCATATCTAAGGTTTGTAATAAGGTATCGGATGTCCTTATATAAGGGAAATCGTTCAGGAAACCGATGAATCCACCAAATCGGTATAGGCGTCAGATATTCTACTATGCGCCATGTTTCACCTCTTTCGTAAAGGCCGTAAACATCTTGTAAAAATGTTTCGGGTATTACGTCAATGGAGATCTGACCCCGACGAGTAGTAAATTTACTGCGCATATTTTCGTCCGACAAATCTATCGTATAGCAACCTAATACATTTTGAATTTCTTCTAATGTTTGAGCTCCTTCGCTAAATTCCTTGTTCCAGCTATCCAGAGCCATGATATGTGTATAAAGCCGATCAGTAGCACTAGCTAAATCGTAATCTGTCGGTAGTTCAGGCAATTCTCTTAAAATTTCAAGGCTATAGTCCAGTATCTCTTTTCCGTAAACGTGCCCAGAATTTTCGGAGTATCTAGAACATATGATGACAGGAACTGGTGGTTGATCGTCAAATCGGTTAACCCGACCCATACGTTGAACTAGAGCATCAATCGGGGCTATTTCGGTCAAAAGAACGTCATATGATATATCCAGGCTAACTTCAACTATTTGAGTAGCGATAAAAATAGTACCTGGTTTGGGATCTTTTACTTTTTGTTCTTTTTCTTGTCTGTCCCTAAAGGCGAAACGAGCATGCAGTAAATGGCATTTATCCCATTTTAACTCGTTCTTCAATGTTTGATAAAGCATTTGGGCTTCGCGAATAGTATTAGCCACTATGAGTACCCTTTTGCCGCTAATTGCAAAAGACAAAGCTCTTTCTAAAACATTTTGCAGCAAATCATCTTCAAGGTGTAGTCGATGACGAGTTCGTCGCCAAAGGTTGTGTTCGGCTTCTATCAGCGTTCCTTTAGGAAATAACTTCAATAACGACGGCGGAAGCGTAGCGCTGGCTATCGCAAAGTAAGCGGGTGGATCTGTCTCAAGCGCTTTCAAAAGAAGCCCTAACGTATAAGGTTCATAGGCATGAATTTCATCTAGTACTATTTTGGATTGCTTGGTAAGACATCTACGCTCTTCCCAGTGACGCCCGTTAAGATGTGAGATTAAATATTGGTCTAAGGTGGCCACTGTGATTGGTTTTGCAAAAACAGATCCAAATAGCCGCTCCTCCAAAATGTCTTCTTCGGATTCCATATGTAGCATATAGCTTGCTCGTCCATGAGCCAAAGCCACATTGCCATCACCATAAATTTCTCGTAATCGTTCCCACATGGCGTTAACGGTTGCTTGGGTAGGAAGCAGGTATATTAAGCGATCCGCGTCATTTGCCCATAGCAAAAGTGCTTCAGTTTTACCTGTACCCGTGGGCGCTCGAAGTTGAATATTCTCATCACAGCTACCTTCTGCTTGTCGTTGGAAGTTTCTTAATGGAAATTTACTTGTATGGGATTTGATTATCTTTCCACCACTATTTAAAAACAATATAGAAGCATCATTCTTACCTGCAGAGGCTAACCAGTCCGAGAGATGTAATACTGTTTTAACTTGAGTGAATTCATTGACGGGAAGAGATTGCAGGAGGCCTCGTATGCTATATTTCAACTCTCCATAATTAATTACGGTATCAAGGATAATAGCAGGTGAACTATCTTTTCCAAGCAAAGGTTGTGCAGATTGCAAAAATTGTTCTACGCCTGGTAGCCCCTTTATTTCATAAGATTCAAGTAAATTCCATAGATCTCCTAAAATCTCTTTTAGTTTAGGATGATACCTTGGAGCTTCAAAGCCTTTGTAAAGCTCAACTCCTAAAGGAGAATGATGAGTTAATACGGATGCCGTTGCCGTTAACTCACAACTGTCCCAATTGTAATAATCGTTTATCATGCCTTCGGCTGCTAATATGAGCGGAAAAGAAGCCAGAGCATGGGGATAGGCTCGTCCTTTTCTACGTCGTATGTATTCCTGAAAGTCTATTGTTACCTTTCCTATGTCGTGTAACGCGCAAGCAAGTAAAGCTTTCATGCGTAAACGACTATTTAGCTTCATACGGTTAGCAAGGTCATTGCCTAAATGCATTACATCTGCTGAATGCCTTAAAAGAGTCACGTCAGGTTTAGCTAACAGTTCATCCATACGAAGTTTCTCCCTTGATATTTTAGGGCTTGTAGTCCCGATATTTCCATTTTTAATTGAAAAGGCAAAAAACTTAAAGTGGCATAATTTTGTGGATGGCGTAACCTTTTATTATCAACACTAAAATTCAAAGGAAGTTCTTCGATTATGGGTGGTTCAAATTGTATCCCTGGTTCAAGCATCGGATGAATATGCATTTTTCTTACATCACCCGCTATTACCGTACCGTAAAATGTAGGTTCACCCGGAGAGGCTTCGTCTATTGTTATATCTTCTACTAATATCAACTCGTCTTCTCGCCCAAGCGATAAGGGATAAGCAGGGTTTTGAAAAGCTTGATTTAAGCTTGTAAGTAGCTGTTCATCAGCACTATAGATGATTGTGTAAGATACGTTGAACAAAAGCTCACGCACGTAAGGAGAACGTTCCATTTTTCCATTTTTAATTTTCAACAATGTCCACATATCGCTAGCACGGCCCGGTTCTTGATCCATCCAGACTGAAAGTTTTACATCATCCAAGAGACTATCTTTTGTCCAAAGCTCACGATCTGGCAGTCCCAACGCAGAACCAGCAAGGCCGATGAGAGTAGTAGGAGGAGGTAGGGGCAGCGTGCGTTGATAGTTGTGATCTAGGGGTCGCCGGAAAGAAACCACTGGCGACTGAACTTTCAAGCAAAGTATCATTTCCACAAGTCTTCCACCTCTATTTTGGCCTTTTGAATGGCCTCGTGTACAGGCACCACTTCTCCGTAATTTTTAAGGCGGTCGCTGATTTCGTGTTCATTATCAAAAACACCCGGTTCTAATCCAAATATTGTGCTCTTGCGATACGTTTTGAACTTATCTAGGGCATTTAAAAGGGGCTCTAGTTCCAGCACGTATTTGTTATTTTCATATTTGGCACTTAAGGCTTCAAGGAAAACTGGATGTTTGACGTTAAGCTTGCTATAGGCAATAAATTTTGGCGAAAGATCCGTAAGCATCCTGGCAGTTCGTCCTCCACCCCATAATATATTCAGGGCCTCCAATAAATCCTGTAACCTTTTTCTGCGGTCAGGAATAGGAAGTTCTTTTTGTTCTTTCTCTTTGATCTCTAAAGTAGGGAATACACCTATTCTGTCGAGCTCAACCAAAATCGTTCCTTTAAATAGATTTGCATATAATTCCGTTTCAAATATATTGCCTCCCGTCGACATTGCTTGCCCAAAACGCTCAAACGACCTGGTTCCAAGATCACGATCACCCTGAAAAGGAAATAACCCCACTGCCACAGATACTCTTACAGGTGAAGTGCGGCGATATCCTGCCGGATCAAGATACCCAAACAAGTCTTCGTCTACGTAATCCCAAGGTTTAATAGGTGGAGTTACTTGCTGTCCACTAACCTCGGCAAAGGGCTCTGATAGGGTATGCCCCAGCTCTGCTAGTCTATCTCTCAACATTCGGCGAATGGCTTGCCCGGAAATATAGGGTATTGTGCTACCATCAGGAAGGGTTACTTTTTTAGTGACCATAACGTTACCCTCTGTATATGATGCATTCACGTTTGCTGCTGAAACTTTGATTAAATAACCAATAGCAATCGCCTTGCACATGCTTATTCCTCCTTTTCTAAAGTTGCAGAATCTTTATCTTTTCTCGCATATTCTCTCAAATAGCTATTCATGGCATAAATTGCAAGTAAGGTTTTGACTCTTACCCAAGGCACACCGAAGATACGTTCTCCCTTTTCAATGCGAAGTAGAGCTTCCGGAATGGTCATTTCCAAGCGAAATTGTGCGTCATTTAATACACGATAAAATTCTTCTGGTTTTTTAGCGTTACGCAAAGCATAAAGCAGGCCCATTTCACCATCTTCTTTCGCTGCCCTTCCTAGTGTGTAACCGAAACCAGCAAGGATTCGTTGAAACTTCTCATCCATATTAAGCACCTCCTTGAGGTAGATATTAAACATATCTAAAGTCCCCATTACCAAAGGTTTTGGGGGTTTTTCTTTAGCACGAACGTCAAAAATGAATGTTTCCATAATTGGAAATGGATCTGCGAAATCAAGTATTGCCCGAGCAACCTTATCACGCCATAGTGTTTCGTCTTTATTCCCTTGTCGAGACATGAACTGTCGGAGTACCAATGCTATTTGTCGAGGTGGATTATCTAATTCTCTTCGCTCAAACTCATTTACCCATTTTTCATAGAGCTTATAAAGAGAATGAAGTTTTGTAATTTCTTTTACAGACTTCATTGAAAATGCCTGGCCCATTATGCCGGTAACTGCATAAAGAGTAATAAATGAGGGTAGAGAGGAAGGCACTGAACCTACTCTAAACAAGGAGGCCAAGCATTTGCTTGTTTCTTCGGGAATATCTTTTGGATTTGAGATGTATGAAAAAAGCGACAGTAACAACCCGAGGGTTGTTTCATGAATATATGATCCCCAGAAAGGTAAACGAGGGGTATTTCCACCTTTTTCGCCTTCTGCTCTTAAAGGCAAAAATACCTCACGATGAAGTCTCTCCATTGTGCTAAGATCAGAGTGGAAGACAAAAAAGTGAAGCACCTTTCCTTGAGCCTTCCAAAGCCATCCTATATAACCTGCCAGCCCGGCCAATGCACAACGAGCACAAAGCTTAAAACCTCGTTTTGAACCTGAATAGAAGTTCCCAAACTTTGATGGTTCTACCATAAAAGGGAACATCCACATTTTTGCATCTGTAAGAGGTGCCTCTATGCCACAAAGGTTACAGATGCCATGTCTTTTGCTCAATTTTAATTTGAGGTCAAATATGGGCGGTTGTGTTGAATATTCCTCGCCGTCGATCTTGACCTTTGTTCCAGCTTTGCCAGATACCTTTATAAATTGATTTGTAGGATATTTCCAGTTGACTTTTTCGTACTCTACAAGTTCCTCTTTCTTCTTGTCAAAATATTTGCCTTTATTGCCAGTTTTTTGCACTATTTTTTCTGTAAGTTTTTCTAAAATATAATCCGAATCATAATTGCCCTCTCCAAATTCGCAATACAAGGTAACTAAACCATTATCCATCCAAAAATTACCCGTAGGACTAGATAAATCGATAGACACGCTATAACCCATTATATCCACCCACTTTGATCAGGACACTTAATTTTTAATATTTTAGGTTTCCTGAAAATATTCCATTTGAATCAAACTACTTTAACCATCCCAAACCCCTGACTGTTCTTTGACCCTAAACCGGCATCATAGGCAAGATAGAAAAATTCTTCTGGAAGGTCCAATTCGTAAATGCCTGTCCAACCCTTGATTACGGTGTCGCGATATTTCATTATCCTGAGGTCTTGTTTACCAACCTTAATTGGCCTTATTCTTGATCCTGCTAAATACGCTGGATCATTGGGTCCCAAACCCAACGCCTGGCTTTTCCTCCATAAGTTTGCGAAAATTTGAATTTCCCAATCGCGCTCTGCGGGGCTGTAGTAATAGGTTTTCTTCCGACCACTACCTGTAGTTAACGTGCTGTAAATGGTTATCGGAGAAAGCGTTTTTACCTTTATTGGCCGGGTGAAGTTCGGCCTTTCTTCGACATCTATTCGAACTAGCTCGCATTCTTGTGACCCTAACTGTATTTTGCCTTTAATTAAGAGGTGTTTCACAAAGGATTCAAGTATATCTTCGTGAATAGAACTTACATGTACTTTAAGTGGGCCGGTAAATTCAATGGTTTCCCTGCCAATCAAATACCTTCCATATAAGCGGCTAAAGGTAAAAAAGCGAAATTGTCTTTTTCCAAAAGCTAATCCTTCATTATGCAAGCGGTCTGAGACAAGACCATCCAAGTTGTTATAGATCAAGCCCTGGATCAGGCTATTATAGTGAATGGGAAGGGTTAATTTTTCCGACTGTGGGGAAAATTCAATCGTTATTCTCATAAATTCCCTTTTCACCTCCTGCTTTGAAGATGTCAATTTATGGTGATCCGCTTTGTAATTTAGCTTCTTGGCTTGATATCTTTTCGCTTAACTTTGCTTGAAAAACGAAGATAAGAAAATGGCTCATCTGCTTTAAATATGATCACACAACCTAAATTGAAATGGGCCACAACAAAGAATATCACGAAATGACATGGACGACAACGAAGAGACTATTTATCAATTTGACTAAAATTTGGGTTCGACTTGTAGTTATTTATATCATGCGTTTAATGAAAAATCAATAGCCTTTAATTTTTTAGCTAAGATTATGCATTATATAATATGAAGTTTAACTTCCTAAAATATTGGCTAAATTTGCCTGAATTAACAATCATATGTTCGAGCAGGTAGATAGATGTGAAGGCTGTCCCAGCTGCTGTCATGAATAACATACAAGCTATAAATTAAAGAGAGAGGAAATCCATCCTCCCTCTTTAATTCTTATTTTTCAGATTATTGCGCATCGCCACAAGTTTACCGCAGCTGCTGGATCGGACAAAGAACAGTAAAGCTGCTTTTACTCCCACTCTATCGTCGCGGGTGGCTTGCTAGTCACGTCCAAAACCACCCTG
>JAAYTM010000132.1 GCA_012518015.1 Synergistaceae bacterium | reverse complement strand
TACTCCCGGCATAAAACTCAATGGGAGTCGCTACATAGACATTGGCACTGGAATTGAGAGGGCAAATTACATCATGGTTTATCAGGACACGTACGTCTTTGGAAAAGGATATCTTGGCATGACCGAACTTGAGGTCCCGCAGAAATACCTTTCAATAAAATAGAAAATTATCTAACAGATAAATTAATCCGATAAGTGTAATAAAAAGAGGGGAAATTTTCCCCTCTTTTTATTAGATTACAAAAATACCCAAAGGGTTACATTTCTGGGCATAACTGGCATGTCATAAGTCCCAAAAGGGCTTTTGTCGCGAGCAACTCGGCATATTTTACGATTTTGGTATGGTCACTGTTTTGCCTACGTGAAGAGGGGTAAAATCGTCGCCGAAATAGTTTTTGAAAGCTACCATCGCATCAAACCCCGTGCAATGTCCTGCCGCTATCCAGCTGGGTTTTAAGGAAGCAAGCTGCGATACGGTTTTTTCGATGTGTTCGGAATCGACGTCTTTTAAGTGAAAACCTCCTAATATGCCTTCTATTGGGATGCCCGGGAAGATGTCCTTGGCTCGAAGGGCGATGTTTACTATGCCGGAATGGGAACAGCCCGTCACAATGACGATGCCGTGTCCTTCGACGTTTACTGCAAGAGCGGTGTCATCGAAAAGCATGTCTTTCTTTATATGGCCTTCTTCGATGGTAATTGCGTTAATGCTGGGCTCTTCGAAATCCGTTTTTCTGGGGATTTCTCCTAAAGCGATGACGCCCTCGCGCAATTGGACAGGATCTTTCGATAGCAGTACCTTTCCTCCCGCAGATTCGATTTCCAAAGGCCCGTTTCCTTGCGGGACTCCAATATAGCTGATGACGGGTTTGCAAGCGAAGTGAGGCCGAAAAAGCGTAGGATGCGCTATGACTGGCAGGTCTTTTTTCTTCGAAGCTCGAAGCAGATCGACGAGCGCCCCAGTGTGATCGTAGTGGCAATGGGTTAAAATCAAAATGTCGATACTTTCAGGGTCAATGTGTAACTTGTTCATGTTATGAAAAAGAGCTTTTGAAGACTGACCTACGTCCACAAGCACGCACATTTTATCTTTCTCAGCCTCTATCTCCAAGAAGAACGAAGCGCCGTGTTGGGCAACGAGGTCGGTATTACCCGGAACGGCATCGTCCATCAAAACGGTTATCTTTAGTGAGTTCACACTTTTCATGTAATTCACCCCCGCCTATTTTGTTGCATTAGCCCTTTGTGTTATCGTGATACCTATTTTAACCTCAAATGAAGCGGAATGGTCAAAGTCTTGCAAGTTCAGGACCACGATCCAATGTTCGCGGGCTTCGTTGTCAAGATCGTTACATCGCTTCAAAGCACAGTCTTTCCATAAAAGTTTGAAAGATGTCAAAGGAGTTAGTTTGCCTCTTTATTGCGGCCTTTCGCAAGTTCTTTGAGAACTGGATATAATTCCATGGCAAGTTTATCCCTATTGTCATACGTAACGGTGTAAACATGAACGTCATGCCTTGTCTTTATGGATTCGATGAAGGCGTCTCCC
>JAAYTM010000131.1 GCA_012518015.1 Synergistaceae bacterium | reverse complement strand
GCTTCTTCGATCTCCGCTTTAGCCCTGAAGTAGTCAAGTATATCGGAAGGGTGGTCGAGTTTTACTTCGTCTTCGGGGTCGCCGCCTTCGTGCTTGGCCGAGATGTTGGGCACGCCATGCTCTAGGGCTACAAGCAAGTCGCCTCTACGGCAATAAGGCTGTATGACGATGCTCTTGTAAGCCTCCGTTATGTGATGTTCTATCCTGACCTTGTCCTCCAAGCCCAGGTCTCTGCGCATCTGTGCCATGGCAAGAAGTGTCTTGGCGTTTACGGAGTTAGATATGTTTATCCCGGACAAAGAGGTTGAACCATCCTCTCGCGCCAGCATCTTCGCTAAGGCGAATAGAATGAATAGATAATATAAGTTGTCGGTGCCCATGAACACAGAGATCTTGAATTTGATGTCCACGCCCAGCCTGTAAAGAATGAGCCCTGCCAATACCGAGCCGGGATTGACGTTTAATACCTCCTGAACGCCGTAGTTTATGGCGTAATATAGATATTCGTCGACCCACTGTACGGGGTGGTCGTTTGGCTGTCCCACGCCGGTGAAATAGCCGGTCAAAGTTTCAGGTCCTCCCAAGTGGATATTGGAGCCGTCCGTCCCCTTGGTGTCCAAAGTCTCTACCAAGCTTGCGCCCACGATTTGAGTCGCTGCGGCGACGGCCATTATGTCGCCTTTGTCGCGTTCTTGTTCTTTCATGTTCCTGACCCTGATGGAACGGCCCGGCATAACTTCGCCCTTTTCGATCGCCCTTTTGGCTTCGGTTATAAACCAAGGGAAATATTGAAGGGCGCTGATTTCAAGCGTAACGGCGGTTGATTCGTCAAACTGCATCAAATCGGCTTCATCTCCGAGGACTTTCCTTCTGAACTCGCTTATGGAGATGAAAGCCCTCTTTTCTTTTTGTTCCATCAGCCATTCCAAGTCCTTGAGGTAGGGCGAGTCAATCTTGCCCAAGCGCTGCAGCAAATTTGAAACCTTCCTGGCTTCGCGTGCTCTTTCGTTTATCTCAGATGGGGAGCCGTATTTTTTGATTACATTTGCAATATCCCTGATAAGCTTGCTCTTTGGATCTGCCAAATAGCAATTCAGGGATTTTAAAGCATCCTGGCACAAAATTTCTCCGCAACTCACGATGAAAAACCTCCTTTGCTCTCAAATTACTGCCAAGCTCATTTTCACCTTTCGTGGGCTTGCAACCCAAAGGCCCTTTGCTTTTTAAGCCTACCTTCTCAGCTCATCCAACATCTTTTGATACTCATCCGCCGTCTCCGGCAATATGTGGTAGCAATGTTCGTCCGTGGGGAACCTTCCCTTCTTCACGTCTTCTACGTATTCTTTGAAGGCTTTTATCTCAATTTCAGCGACGTTGGCATATTTTTTTACGAACTTCGGGGTAAAGGCCTCAAACAGTCCCAGCATGTCGCCGCATATGAGAAGCTGTCCATCGCAAGGGATGCCTGCTCCGATGGAATAAACGGGGATGGAAAGGTCATTTGTTATGAATTCCGTCAATTCGGGAGGCACTGCTTCAAGCAGCAGCGAGAAAGCTCCGGCTTCTTCAATGGCCCGGGCATCCAGTATGAGGTCTCGCGCGCTCTTGGGATCCCTTCCCTGGGCTTTAAATCCTCCAAGGACCCCCGAGCTTTGAGGGGTTAAGCCAATGTGACCCATGACCAACATGCCCGCGTCCGCAATGGCCTTTATCCTCGTTATCACCCTCCTTCCTCCTTCAAGTTTCACCGCGTCCATGTCGGCTTCCTTTAAAAACCTTCCTGCGTTGTAGACGGCGTCTTCGTCTGAAATCTGGTAGGACATGAAGGGCATATCCCCTATGCAGAATGTGTTTGGAGCACCGCGACGAACGGCATTACAGCAGGTGATGCATTCTTCCATGGTCACCGGTATCGTCCCCTGGTAACCGAGCACGATCATGCCCAAGCTATCGCCCACCAAGATCATGTCCATGCCGGCCTGCTCGGCAAAGGACGCCGTAGGAAAGTCGTAAGCCGTCACCCAAGCCACCTTTTCGCCAGATTCTTTCATTCTCATGAGGTCCAAACGAGTCTTTTTTGCCATACTGATCCTCCTCCGCTTATATAATTTATTAAATAACTTATTTAAGAAGACCAAGACTACATTCACATTACAACCGTTACAATTCAGCGGAAGGTCGTGATAAATTAAGGCGGGTTCTGGCACGATTTGAGCGTGTCTGCATTTCTTGGAAAGTTTCACGCTTATTAAAACACAGCACTTTAACAAATTAAGATGGGAGGAGAACCTCCCATCTTAATTTTAATGCCTGATCTCGAATTTGTCCTCCAGGTTTTCTAGCCTTTCGACTATACCTCCATATTCGAGCTCTCCGTAGGGCAGCATGGCGTTTCCGTAAAAACCCTGTCTCCGCAGTTCTATGGCTTTCTTAGAGGCCAATTCTCTTACGTAATCCCAGAAAGGATGATCAAAGGCGTCCGCTTCCTCTGATAACTTTCCTTTCTTAACGCAGTAAGCGGTGCAGCTTATGATGGGCGGGCCGTCAAAGAAGGACACCGTGCTGTTTCGCTTTACGGGCATTAGAGGACCATTGTGACTTCCCCTCATGAAACCTCCTACGTAGGGAACCATGGCGTAGGGTTGCAATATTTCACCCGTAGCCGGAAAAACTCCCTGGACCCTAACCAAAAGAATGGGATCGTCTTTGCCCACATATCTGC
Organism: Synergistaceae bacterium; assembly: GCA_012518015.1. Lineage (GTDB taxonomy): Bacteria > Synergistota > Synergistia > Synergistales > Acetomicrobiaceae > Acetomicrobium. Next base: position 8,873 of record JAAYTM010000131.1, on the reverse strand, counting down.
CCGCGATGTTGTGAAGCCTGGTTGTGCTTGCAACGGCTGCTATTTCATCCGTAGTCCTCGAGTAAATGGCTTTGATCACGTAGCGCTCGGGGTCCCTTAAAAGCGCTGCCATGTCGTAAAGGTCTTCAGGGGCCACCAGCGTTATGACCTTATCGCCTTCAGTGTGGTTTACGTCCATGATCTCGAACTTAAAACCTTTGAACAAATTTGGCGACAAAAGCAGTCCGCTGTTGTACATGGGATCGCAAAATGCCAAATACAAAGGCAAATTGAAGGCGCCTGGATCGGTCTTGTCGGCGGCAAAAAGCAGAAAGGGCTCGCTTTTTCTTTCCTCGAATTCCATTTCGGCGATGCCGGGTCCCAGTCCCCTTATGTTGCCCGAAAAGGCATCCTTGAGCAGGTCTTGTCCGGCTCCGTACAATCCCTCCTCTTTGGCTACATCAGCGGCAGCCTTGAAAGCATCCCAGGCCATTTGATGTATGAGCGGGTTATCAGTGCCATTGGTGTGGGTCATGAGGATTGCTATGTCATCTCCGGTGAAGGAAAGGCGAAAGTCGATTATATCTTTGCCCAAGTGAGGTTTTAAGGACTTTTCTACTTCATCAAGAAGCGATACGCTCGGGCGAATGTGTCCTCCGATGCTTCCTATATCGGCCTTGACCGCTGTAAGGGTTACTCTCAACATTCTCTCCCCCTTTTATTTTGTGATCAAGACGCAAAAAAACATCGTCCCTTTCTAAAAAAGGCTTACGCCAATTATCTTACACTAAGTTGCACAAATGTTAAAGTTGATCAAACACCAGCTTTTGTAGCAATATAAAAAGCAGCTTAGTCAAAAGTGCAATCATATCAAAAAACACTTCTTGCTTCGGCCATGAGGGCCCTTTGCCCCTTCTTACAGCGGTTGCAGCTTTCTTTATTGTCACATTAGCGCCTCAGCAATATCATTATTTGCTCTTGACAATTAGCTACGTAGAGTGTAGCATTCTTTTTTGAAGGATATCCTTCAACAATATATAACTTCGTAGCCTATGCATCATTGTATACGTCATTTAATTTAACGTTAAGTTTTTAAGTCGAATCTTGGAGGCGAGGGATATGGGGGGTAAAGTTTTTCAACGCAATTTTAAAGCAACAATGTCATTGGTTGCTAGAGGTGAAGGAATATATCTTTATGACGAGGAGGGTAAGCGCTATTTGGATGGTTGCAGCGGAGCTTTGATATCTAATATAGGGCATTGCGTCCCAGAAGTCATCGAGGCGATAACCGAGCAACTGAAAAAAATAGAGTTTGCCCACACTTCCCGATGGCGCAATAAGGCAGCTGAGGAAGCGGCCGACGAAATCGCCAGCATTGCTCCGGAGGGAATGGATTATGTGTGGTTTGTAAGCGGTGGGAGTGAGGCCGTGGAATCCGCCGTAAAACTTGCACGCCAATATTTCATAGAAAGAGACGGCATGCATACGTCTAAAGCCCTTGTCATAGCTCGATGGAACTCATATCACGGAAGTACCATAGGGACCATGGCTTTGGGGGGCAGCATCCCCAGGCGTCGTATTTATTCCCCTCTTTTTAAAGAATTTCCCAAAATCGTAGCACACTATTGTTATCGTTGTCCCTTTGACAAAAAATACCCCGGGTGCGGCGTTGCCTGCGCTCATCAGCTCGAGGATCTCATTAAAAACATCGGATCGCAATACATTTCGGCTTTCATAGCTGAACCGATAGTGGGCTCCACTGTTGGAGCTTTAACTCCTCCCGACGAATACTGGCCGATAATTCGCGAAATATGCGATCGTTACGACATTTTGCTCATTGCTGACGAAGTGATGACCGGTTTTGGCAGAACTGGCGCAAACTTTTGCGTAAACCACTGGGATGTGGTCCCGGACATTATTGCTACGGCGAAGGGCATGGCGGCAGGCTATGTCCCGACCGGCGGAATAATTGTTCGAAACGAGATCGCCGAGACAATAAGAGGCGGCAGCGGTGCCTTTGTTCATGGCTACACCTATAACGGTAATCCCGTCAGTGGAGCAGCAACGACAGCTGTCTTGCGTTATATGAAAGAACACGACTTAGTTGCAAATGCCCGCATTCAGGGCGAAAAACTTGGCAAAGGACTCAAAGAGATAGAGGCATCCAACCCCATCGTTGGGGAAGTCCGAGGAAAAGGCTTGATGTGGGGCGTGGAGCTTGTCATGGACAAAGAAAGCCGCAGGCCATTTCCGAAGGGCAAAGGCGCTGCCGGGTTGGCCACAAAAGAGTGCCTTGAAAGGGGCCTTGTCATTTACCCGGGCGGCGGAATGGTCGATGGAATCGACGGAGATAACTTCTTGATCGGTCCTCCTCTAGTCATAACTTCCGAGCAAGTGGACGAATTACTGGCCAAGCTTGAAGAGGGCTTGGCTGAGGCGGCAAAAAAGTTGTTAAGCAGCGTAGAGTGATTTACTAAATTTGCAATAGCAATTAATTAGTAAGAGGGAGGAGAGCAAGCCATGAAGAAGAAGGTGCTGTTAGCAGTTGCAATGGTGTGTTTGGTTGCATTCGTCGGTACAGCTTACGCCGTTACTTACATTACGATAGTTTCCGGCGGTTTAGGTGGCACTTACTACCCCTTAGGTGGTGTTTTAGCAGAAGTCTACAATAAAGCGGGAATCGATGTCAAAGCTACTTCACGGGCCACTTCTGCATCGAGGGAAAATTGCAGGTTAGTGGCCTCCGGAAGGGCAGATGTCGGGATGTCGATGGGTTCCACTCTTTATCAAGCATATACCGGTACTGAAGCCTTTGAAGAAGATGGCGCTTTGCCGCTTAAGATACTCATGCACATGTACCCCGCACCACATCACATAGTTACTGTAAAGGGCACGGGAATCACAAAGTTTGAAGACATCTTGGGCAAAAGGGTTTCAGTTGGTGCCCCTGGCGGAGGAGATCAGGTGCTGACCAACATGATACTTGATGCAGCGGGGATAAACCCCGAAAAGGACATCAAAAGACAGCAGCTAACCCAACCGGAGGGCGTAATGGCCCTTAAGGACGGTAATGTGGATGTCGTGTTCTGGAACTTTGCCACTCCGGGGTCTGCCGTGTTAGAAGTAGCTGCCGTTCGCGAGGTCGTGCTCATCCCCATTCCGGAGGATATCGTGGAAAAGGTCGTAAAGAAATACCCCTTCATGTTCCCCTATAAGATTCCAAAAGGTACATATCCAAAGCAAAATGAAGATGTCCTTACAGTCGCTGATGGTAATTTTCTTGTAGTCAACAAGGACATGGATGAAGACCTTGCCTATAAGCTCGTTAAGACCACCATCGAGCATCGAGAAGAAATTATGCAATCCATTCCTCAAGCTGCACACTTCGTTCCGGAAGAAGCTAGCGTGGCTATTATCCCGGTTCACCCGGGCGCTGCAAGGTACTTCAAGGAGCATGGCATAGAGGTACCTGTAGAGTAGAGGGTAAATTGGGTCCGACCAATGTTTTCATTGGTCGGACCGATCTTCCCAGGAGTAAAGGGGGCATCTTTAAATGGCGGATGACGAACGTACTAATAATACTCAAGCATCTGCAAATCAAGAGCAATCTCGCGAACCCGTCGTTGATGTAGAGGATATTGACGTAAAAAAAATTGAAACGAAAAGACGTGATTTGCATGGATGGCAATGGTGGATAGTTGCGGGTATTGCAATTTCCGCGTCGGCTTTTCACCTGTACACCGCTTTATATGGACTGTTGCCGGCCATGTATCAAAGAAGTATCCATTGGATGCTGATGGGCGTCCTCCTTTATTTGCTATACCCGATTTCCGAAAAGCGACCAAAGGACAAAATAGATATATGGGACTGGGGCTTTGCGATTCTTTTAGTGATAGGATGCTTAAATATCCTCCTAAACTGGAATGCTATTTCAGATCGTGAGGGCATGCCTACGGCTTCTGATATTTACCTCGGAATAATGATGATAATCTTGGTAATTGAAGGCGCAAGGCGGTCCATGGGTTGGCCCCTCCCCATAGTTTCCATCGTGGCCCTTCTTTACGCTCTTTTTGGACCCTATTTTCCGGGACTTCTCGCTCATGGCGGATTCCCATTCAAGGAGCTTGCTCCATTTGAATATCTTCGTACAGACGGCATCTTTGGAGTGCCGCTGGGAGTTTCCGCCTCATTCATATTTTTGTTCGTATTGTTCGGTGCTTTTTTAAGCTCGTCGGGAGCCGGCAAATTTTTCATCGACTTAGCCATCGCCTTAACCGGGCAAAGCCAGGGAGGTCCAGGAAAGGCAGCAGTTGTGGCAAGTGGCTTAATGGGAACAGTTTCCGGCAGTTCTGTTGCAAATGCAGTGACGACGGGCGCCTTTACCATTCCCTTGATGAAAGAGTCGGGTTATAAAAATGAGTTTGCCGCGGCAGTCGTTGCAGCTGCATCTACAGGAGGACAAGTCATGCCTCCCGTCATGGGGGCAGCAGCCTTTATTATGGCGCAATTTTTGGGAGTTTCTTATTGGGAGATAGTGGTAGCGGCCGCTGTGCCCGCTACTTTATATTTTGCCTCCATATGGTTTATGGTTCATTTTCGTTCGGGCAAAATAAAATTGAAGGAATTTAGCATTGAGGATATGCCAAAGCTGACGACCGTTTTAAGGGAAGGCTGGCATTTGCTCTTACCAATCATCACTCTCGTCATATTTTTGGCATTAGGCTACTCGCCTGTAAAGGCTGTATTTTGGTCCTTAGTGCTTTTAGTCGTGGTATCGTGGGTAGGTAAAAAGGAATACCGCATGACGCCAAAGCGCATTTTGGATGCCTTGATCAACGGAGCTATTGGCGCCATAGAAGTTGCGGCAGCTTGCGCCTGCTCCGGGATAATCATAGGAGTCATTGGCATTACGGGAGTAGGGCTTGCCTTTTCTTCCTTCGTCTTAAGCCTCTCTCATGGCATTCTTCCTTTAGCATTGATCTTGACCATGATAGGTTCAATTATCCTTGGCATGGGCGTGCCAACGACAGCTCAATACGTCATTACATCTACGCTTGCAGCCCCTGCATTAGCACAATTGGGCGTTCCCTTGTTTTCGGCTCATTTGTTCTGCCTCTATTTCGGTGTTTTGGCAGACGTCACCCCACCGGTAGCACTTGCCACCTATGCTGCTTCCGGCATCGCTAAATCAAATCCCATGAAGTCCGGTTTCATTGCTTTGGCCACGGCCGCGGCGGGGTTTTTGGTTCCCTACATGTTCGTTTATAACCCTTATCTGCTTCTTAGGGGCGACATATTTCACATTATCTTGGGGTGCGTAACGGCCGTTGTAGCAGTCGTAGCCTTATCCGCCGGAATACAGGGCTATTTCCTTTCGAAGCTCAACATTATCGAAAGACTTGCTTTTATAATACTTCCCTTCGGAATAATATATCCTTCTTTATTGGCCAATTTCTTGGCCGTGATGATAGTCATCGCAGTTTTCCTGCTCCAGAAGGTTCGCTTGAGGCAATATGTTCTATAAACACAATAGATTATTATTCGCCTAAAGGGCTAGGAGGTGTAGCATTTTGGCTAAAAAAGTGATTAAGCCTGTCGTATCCGCGGCAGAGGCTGCGAAATACGTTAGGCCCGGAATGAGCATCATGATAGGAGGGTTCAATTACGGAGGCATCCCCTATACGTTGGTCGAGGCTTTAGTGGAAGCAGGAACGGGAGATTTAACGCTCATATCAAATGATACCGCCTATGAAGATGTGGGGCATGGGAAACTGGTTGCAAAGGGGCAAGTAAAAAAAGTCATAGCTTCTCACGTAGGTCTGAACAAAAAAACTGGACAGTTTTTCATGGAAGGCAAGCTGGAGCTGGTGCTTTATCCGCAGGGGACGTTTGTGGAGTGCATTCGCGCGGCGGGATTTGGGTTAGGCGGAGTACTTACGCCGACGGGAGTGGGCACCGTGGTCGAGGAGGGTAAACAGGTCATAAAAATAAACGGGCAAGACTATCTTCTCGATTTACCGCTCAGGGCCGATGTCGCCTTCATTAGGGCGTATAAAGCAGATAGGATGGGCAACTTGACCTATTTTGGGACAAATAGAAATTTCAACCCAATAATGGCGACGGCAGCGGATTATGTAGTAGCCGAAGTAGATAGCGTAGTCCCTATAGGGGAGTTGGATCCAAACGAAGTCGTGACCCCGGGTATTTTGATAGATGCACTGGTTGTAAAGGGGGATAACTATTATGCCAATAGAACTTAGCGAAGAAAGAACAAGACACAGGATAGCGCGGCGTATCGCGAAGGAATTTCATGACGGGGATGTGGTGAACCTGGGAATTGGAATTCCCACGCTCGTCTCAGATTATATCCCCGAGGACGTTCGCATCATTTTCCAAACGGAAAATGGCGCGATTGGTGCCGGTCCCGCCCCCGAGGTGCCGGATCTCAGGTTCATAGGAGCAGGGGGAAGGCCCTTTGTCATAATGCCTGGAGGTTGCTTTGTGGCAAGCGACCTCAGCTTTGGATTAATACGGGGAGGCCATTTAGACGCAACGGTATTGGGTGCTTTGCAGGTTAGCCAGGACGGCGATCTGGCAAATTGGATGGTTCCGGGCAAGATGGTGCCCGGCATGGGAGGAGCCATGGACCTGGTCGTTGGGGCTCGAAGGGTCATAATCGCTACGACGCACACCACAAAGAGGGGAGAACCCAAAATAGTAAGAAAGTGCACACTGCCCTTGACGGCCAAGGGCGTTGTAAAACTCATAGTAACTGAATTTGCAGTATTTTCCATCGAGAAAGGACAAATGAAATTACTCGAGATAGCCCCCGAAGTTACCCTGGAGGATATAAAAGCAATGACCGATGCGGACTTTACTGTGGCAGAACCGCTTATCTCTATGCAGGGAGTAGAGGAGGAGGAAGAAGAGGAATGAAAAAAGTAGTCATACTTAGCGCCTGCAGAACGGCAGGAGGCAGGTTTGGTGGCGGTTTGTCCCGGTTTGAGGCATCAGATCTTGGAGCCGCGGCTATAAGAGAAGCCGTAAAGCGCAGTGGGGTCCAGGATGAAGCCATCGAGGAAGTCATCATGGGCAACGGCTGGCAAGCCGGAGTAGGAGCAAATCCCGCAAGGATAGCCATGTATAAGGCCGGATTACCCCAGAGCATACCTGCCTTTACCGTGAACATTCGCTGTGGTTCGGGCATAAGATCGGTCATGCTTGGGGCCGACAAGATACGTCTGGGCGACATCAAGGTCATGGCAGCTGGTGGGATGGAAAGTGCCTCTAACGTTCCCTACATTTTGCCCGAAGCAAGATGGGGCATGAGGATGGGTGACAAAAATGCCCTTGACGTGCTTCAAAAAGACGGGTTTTTATGTCCTCTTGCAGGAATGTTGATGGGTGAAGCCACCGAGAAATTGGTAGAAGAATTTAACATAACGCGAGAAGAACAAGACGAATTTTCGCTAAACAGCCATAGAAAAGCTTGTAAAGCGACGGACGAAGGGTTTTTCAAGGACGAAATCATCCCAATGTCATACAGGGACAGAAAAAAAGGCGAAATAGTAATCGATAAGGACGAAATACCGCGTCCGGACACCAGCATGGAAGCTTTGAGCAGGCTCTCTCCGGTGTTTAAAGAAGGAGGGACCATCACGGCAGGTTCCAGTTCGGCTCTGTGCGATGCCGGAAGCGCCCTTGTCGTCGCAGACGGGGATTGGGCCACGGCTAACGGACTGAAGCCCATGGCTGAAATCCTGGGATATGCGGCAGTTGCGCTTGAAGCAGAACGTTTTGGCTTATCGCCGACGCTGGCAATGCCGAAAGCCCTCGAAAAGGCCGGTTTGTCCTTGGAGGATATGGATTTAATTGAGATAAACGAGGCCTTTGCAGCACAGGTTATAGCCTGTCATCGCGTTATGCCTTTCGATATGGAAAAACTAAACATACACGGCGGAGCCATAGCGCTGGGCCACCCGATAGGTGCCAGCGGTGCAAAGATTTTAACCACCCTACTTTATGCTTTGCAAAACTACGATAAGGAATTGGGAATTGCCAGTGCTTGCATTGGCGGAGGTCAAGGAGTCGCGATAGTGGTTCGACGCTTGAAATAAAAAATAAGATGTAGCCAACTGCAGATCGCTCGATTTGGTGGAGAAAAGAAAAGCGGGGTATAATGCACAAAAGAGCATGTTTTGCCCCGCTTTTTTAACGGTTTGGGAGAAGGTGTACAGATGCCCTTGAGAGATTTAATTCAAAGAAAAATAGATCAATTGCCCAGGGGTCAAAGGGCAGTGGCTCAATACGTCCTGGAACATTCGAGTGAAGTGATGAACCTCACGGCCGCAGAGTTGGGCGAACTCGTGGGGGTCAGCGAAGCCACAGTCATAAGGTTTGCTACTTCCCTGGGCTTTCCGGGTTACCCCGAGTTCAAAGATGCATTGCAGGAATCGTTGCTCGATCAACTAAAAGCACTAGAAAGACATCGACTCTATCAAACGATTGGAGAGGGAGACAACTTCCTTCAAAGCGTGCTTCGCCAAGACCTGCAAAAGGGGATGAGCATTCTATCTATGCTGGATGACGCGCCCCTGGAGGAATTCGCCCGAGTTCTTTGCGATTCATCTTCCATAAACTTAATTGGCCTTAGAAGCGCCAAAGGCCTAGCTATCTACTTCGGTGCCTACCTTTCATGGTTCCTCCCTGAAGTTCATGTCTTGGAAGCCGATATGTTCCTTGAACATGTGATAAATTCCCGAGAAAACAGCTTTTTCATAGGCATTAGTTTTCCCCGCTATACTAAACAAACGGTTGAATGCCTGGCGCTAGCACATGAACTTGGAAGAAAAACGGCTGCAATAACGAACTCTCCCTTAAGTCCCTTAGCGCCT
>JAAYTM010000002.1 GCA_012518015.1 Synergistaceae bacterium | reverse complement strand
TTATGGAAGAAAGCGAATTTCTTAAGGAGCTCAAGCTTGCGAAGGCAAGAATTTGGTAGTCTGACGCTCCAAAAAGCGTAATACTATGGGTCGAACATGATCAAACATAAGTAGAGCTAATATTGTCAAAAACGTTGAGTGGAATACAGTACCTTTAGGTAAGACTCATGGCTTCTCCAATGTTCGTCCAATGCAACCAGTAAGGATTCATGTTCATAAAACCATCTGCGGTAGATTTCTTTTACTCGCTCTATGTCATCTTTCATTTGCGCGATGAGTGCCTGTGCTGATTCAAATTTCCTCTCTTCCCGGATATGTGCTAAAAAAAGTACGATAATCATTTCGCCGTAAAGATCGCCTTCAAACCCGTCTAAGTATACCTCGGTGCGGATTTCCTCTCCTTTTTCGAAAGTTGGACTGTATCCTATATTTAAAGCTCCACACCACCATCGCTCTTGAGCTAACGTCGCTGTCGCATAAACGCCCAGAGGTGGAAAGAGCTTAGGCTCTGATAAAAGCAGATTTGCCGTAGGAAATCCCAATTTTCGCCCTCTATGCTCGCCTTCTATCACTTTAGAAATAATAAAGTAAGGGTATCCCAACATCTTTTCAGTCTCAGGCATGTGTCCCTTTTTTGTGAGCCTTCTGACCAAAGAGCTGCTCACAATAGTGCCATCTACTTTCAAAGGAGGAATTGCAGCGAAAAACCAACCTTTTTTTGCCAGGTAACTTTTAAGGAATTTAGCATCGCCCGTGCGGTTTTTGCCGAATTTGAAGTTTTCTCCCACGATGATTCCCCTTGCTTTATAACGGTTTTCTAGCTCTTCAATAAAGTCGGCGGGTGATAGATCTTTTATTTCATTAAAGGGTATTTTTAAAACTTTAGGTATTTTTAAAAAGGAGGCAATGTAATCCCTCTCGATGTCGGTGAAAAGAGGAACAAATTGCCTATTTCCCAAAATGATTTGAGGATGCGGAACAAAGGTCAACACTCCCCAAGGAAGGCCCATCCTGTTTGAGGCGTCCTTTGCCACGTCAAATAAGGCTTGATGTCCTTTGTGAAATCCGTCAAATGAACCCAAGACTAAGATCACCTTAGACCACCTCTATCGTGAATCGAAAGAAATTAAAGTGTAATGTTTGTAACAGGTTGAATTATACAACCTGATTTGCGCCACTCGATATCGCAAAAGGATATTAATTTCTTGCCCTCGACCACAAAAACTTTCGAGGGTTCGAGAACTCCCCACCATTTAATTGGCGGTACGTGAAAAAGTTTTTGGCCTCTTGTTAAAGTTTCTTCGTCAAGCTCGCTCGCCTTGCAAGTACAAAAGCCCTTTAAAAGCTCCTGAGGCGGGAGTATCTTCTCTAGCAGTTCTTCCCTTGAAAGTTTCTCTATAAAACCAAGTGGGATTGCATTTTTCAGTTTAAAAGGACCAATATCGGTGCGCTCTAAAAAGGCTACATGAGCATAGCAACCTAATGTAATGCCGAGATCGCGCGCCAAACTTCTCATGTATGTTCCTTTTGAACAAACCACTTCTAGTACTAATTTACCTTCCTTGGTGATGGGGCTTATCCTTTTAACGCTTTGAATAAATACGATTTTAGGTGGTATATCAAAGGATTTTTTCTCCCTGGCGAGGTCATATGCCCGCCGTCCACTTATCGATACAGCGGAGACATTGGGCGGGACCTGAAACCTATGCCCCAGAAAACTTATCAAAGCTGAATCCACGTCTTCTTCCTTCACGTGTTTCCAATCGGTCTGGTTTTGAACCTCTCCGCTTGCGTCATCGGTATCGGTTTGCTCGCCGAGTTTTATGGTTGCAATGTATCTTTTGGGTAACTCCATGATGTAGGAAGACGTTCGCGTTAGCTTTCCTACGAGTAAAACCAATAAACCGTATGCCGGTATGTCTAAAGTCCCGGCATGTCCGACCTTGATTCGGCGTCCGATCTTTTTGCGGAGGATATTTACACAGGTGGCGCTGCTTATCCCTTTAGGCTTGTTAATTAAAATAAAACCCGCCTTAGACATTTTTTGAGTATTCCTCAAGCTCTTGTGAAACCAAGTCTAAAGCCCGTTCCAGTGGTAGGGAGAGCTTGCAGGCTGCTGCTTGTGGATGCCCTCCTCCGTCCCATTTTTGAGCCAACTCCCTTACGGATATGCCGGTGACAGATCTAAAGCTTATGCGTACTTCATCTTCTCCTTCTGTAAGTAAAGCACTGATGGTGGCTCCCTTGACGTACAAAAGTTGATTTACTATCCCTTCAGCATCGTAAGGATCGGCGTTTAGTTTTTCAAAGTCCTCGAGCTTGATCCAACTGACGACTGCTTTGCCGTCTGACAACGAAAAGGCGCGCATGAAGGCAAGTCCCCATAGCCTTAAGCCTGATAGTCTTCTATTTGCATATATGTGCCTGAATATGTTTTCTGGATTTATGCCTGCACTCAAAACATCGTGTGCTATCGTATGTGTCTTTGGCGTGGTATTGGAGTAAGTAAAATGTCCCGTGTCGGTAACGATGCCGGTATAAATTCCTAACAGCGCATCTCTAGAGATGGGTTGCCAGCTTTCTTTAAATAAATCCCATATTATCTCAGTGGTTGCCGAAGAGGTGGGATCTACATAGTTGAGATGGCCGAACATTTGATTATCCATATGATGATCGATATTGACTATGAGCGTTAAGTTATTGTCGTCAAGGCCGGCAACGCACCTTTCTAAATTGCTCGTATCCAGGACTATTATGGCAGAATCAGGGCTCTTTAAATAGTCAGGAATACTTTCGAGCACCTGATATACATCAACGTGGGGGAGGAATTCATATACCCTTGGTACCGGATGAGTTCCTCCCCAAAAACATTTCTTCCCAATCTCCGTGCCCCAGCAATAAAAGGCGCTTCCCGATCCTATTGCATCTCCATCGGGCCTTTCATGAACAAAAATGGCCCAGGTGTCTTTTTTTGTTATAGCTTCAGCAATATCTTTTAGTGAAGGTGAATTGCTCATGGCCGAATCACTTATCATCTTCTTTGTTCCCAACATTCCCCTGTGCTATTTTGTTCAGGAGGGCCTCGATCCTTTGGGCACGCTCTTCGCTATCGTCAAATACAAAAAGGAGTTTCGGAGCGAACCTCAACCTCATTTGCCTACAAATGATTCCGCTTAAAGCTCCTGATAGATTATCCAAAGACTTGCTGATTTCTTCGAGTTCAGATTTATCGATAGAGGTGAAATATACCTTGGCCAAACTCAGATCGTTAGTGCATCTTACCTCAGTGATGACGACTTTTTTTAGAGCTGGATCCTTAGTATTATTCAATAAAAACTCAGAGATCCCTCTCATTATTTCCTTGTTAACTCGTTCAACTCTCAACCTGTCCATAGCATTCAACCTCTCGATCGAAACTGATTACCTCGAAGCCATTCTTGGCTTCAGCTAAAAGAACATGGCGTTCCACCGCATCGAGCATGGCTTCAGCCTCCTTAGCGGAAGATGTTACCGATGCTACGGCAATGTAAGCCAAATCCCAAGTGTTGTCCGGGCCTAGATCGGTCACCGAGACGTTTAGCCTTTTTCTCAAAAGATCAATCAAAGATTTTACGACATGACGCCTGTCTTTTAGGCTCCCTGCTGAAGGTATCCTTAAAGTCATCAGTATTGTCGCTAAAAATATTTTGGGCATGCCTATCATGAAACATCACTTAAATGTCGTTTTTCTTCTACTATTTCATAAGCTTCTAGTATGTCTCCTTCTTTCAAGTCTTGGAATCCGGCCAAACCAATTCCGCACTCATAACCGGCGCTTACTTCTCGTACATCGTCCTTAAATCGTTTTAAGCTCAATAACGGGCCTTCCCATACGACGATCCCGTCTCTGATGACTCGAGCCTTGGCGTTGCGCCTTATGATGCCTTCTCGCACATAGCATCCGGCCACTTGTCCCACCTTAGGTACTTTAAATACAGCCCTTATCTCAGCTTCTCCAAGGATTTGTTCTTTTAACCTTGGGGCAAGCATTCCTTCAACCGCCGCTTTCACGTCATCTAAGAGATCGTAAATAGTCCGATAGAGCCTGATTTCTATTCCCTTTTGCTCTGCCAATCTTCTCGCGTTGCTGTCTGGACGAACGTTAAAGCCAACTATGATGGCGTTTGATGCGTCAGCGAGCATTGTGTCAGACTCTGTTATTCCTCCTACGCCTTCATGGATTATCTCAATTCCAACTTCCTCAACAGAAAGTCGCAACAACGATGATTTAATTGCTTCTAAAGTCCCTTGTACGTCTGATTTCAATATGAGCCTTAAGGTAGGTTTTTCTCCCTTTTTCATCTGTTCGAATAGTTCTTCAAAAGACGCCCTTTTTGCGGTTTGCATTTCTTGGTGTCTTTTCTTTTCTAGATATTGCTCTACGGCTTCGCGGGCTATTTTCTCATCCTCTACCTTTACAAATCGCTCTCCTGGTTGTGGTACGTCTTCCAAACCTAAAATTTCCGCGGGCATGCTTGGAGTGACTTCGTTGACGTTACGTCCCAAATGATCGATCATTGCCCTTACTCGACCCCAAGTGGTCTCAAAAAGCAAGACATCCCCTCTTCTTAGGGTTCCCTGCTGAACTATGACGGTAGCCACTGCTCCTTTACCTTTGTCCAATTCAGCTTCTATGACGACTCCCTCGGGATTTGCATCGTAATCTGCCGTAAGTTCGTGCATTTCAGCGACTAAAAGTATCATTTCTAAGAGCTGATCCACGTTTTGCCCGGTTTTAGCGGATATGTCTACCATGATCGTGTCTCCGCCCCAATTTTCTGGAATCAGGCCTAAATCCGCGAGTTGCTGTCTCACCCGGTCTGGTTTTGCGGCGGGTTTATCGATCTTGTTTATGGCCACAATTATCGGAGTGTTTGCTGCTCTAGCATGATTTAACGCCTCTATAGTTTGAGGCATTACCCCATCATCGGCAGCCACGATCAAAACCACTATGTCTGTGACTTTAGCACCCCTTGCCCTCATCGATGTAAAAGCTTCGTGTCCAGGCGTGTCCAAAAATACGATTTTCTTGCCATCATGCTCCACCACAGAGGCACCCATGTGCTGCGTTATTCCTCCAGCTTCCCTTGCTGTAACGTTCGTCTCTCTTATGTAGTCCAAGAGCGTAGTCTTGCCGTGGTCGACGTGTCCCATCACGGTTACTATGGGAGGTCGAGGCAATAGCTTCCTGGGCTTTGTTTGTCGCGCCACTTCGACCGGTTTAGCCTTTATTTCTTCTTCCTTTCTTTCCATGTCTTTTTCTATATCTTTTTCTAAGTCTGCTGGAGATATCTTTACGTCCACGTTATATACCTCGCTTATGATGTTTGCAATTTTTTCGTCTACAATTGCGTTAGCTGGCACCATAAAGCCTGCTGCTATCAGCTCTTTGACCATTGTCATTGCAGGTTTGCCGAGGCGGTTTGCTATTACTTCAACCGTCGAACCTTCCTTTATCTCTATGGCTTCCTTGACTGCAACGGCTTCTACATCCGGCTTGCTTGGTTTTGTTTCCTTTTCCTCTCGTAATGTTTCCTCGATTATTTGTGCGGTGTCCGTATCAATGGAGCTCATGTGACTTTTAGCCTCCACCCCTAGATCTTGTAATATTTGTAAGAGGTCTTTGCTGCTGATGTTTAGCATTTTTGCCAATTCATATATCCTTAATTTCCTTTTTCCCAAATGCCATTCCCCCTTTGGAAAATCATTGGTTGGCATTTCCAATATTGTCTATCTTTTGCAACAACTCTTCATGCTTTTGCAACAACTCTTCGTAGATTTCAAAAGGAACATCCACCTTTAGAGCCCGAGAAATCAAGTTTTTCTTTTTTGCCAGTTCGATGCAGTTGCGGGCACTACAGATGTAAGCCCCCCTTCCCTGTCCCCTGCCGGTGAGATCGACATAAACACGACCATCGGGGGATCTTACCACTCTGATGAGCTCTGTTTTTGGCCTTGCTGTTTTGCAAGCTACGCAAGTTCGAGGACGTCTCCTTTTCTTCATTCTTTTATCTCCCATTCTTTGGGTAATTCCCCCTTCACTATATCCTCGAATAGATCTTGAAGAGTCGGAAGGCGGTCAGGTTCCATGACATGAATATCTATTTTCCAGCCAGTGAGCTTTGCCGCCAGCCTTACATTTTGGCCTCCCTTCCCGATGGCCAGAGACAGCTGATCCGGCCTAACGTAAACGTTTACCGCCTTATCCTCGTCAAGCCTTGGTTCAACTTTGACCACTTTTGCAGGTGATAGGGCATTTTTTATATACGTCATTGGGTCACTACTCCAAATAATAACATCAATTCGCTCGCCTGCAAGCTCATCGCTGATAGCTTTAATTCTACTTCCCCTTGCTCCGATACATGCTCCAACTGGATCTACGTTTGGGTCAAGTGTGGTAACAGCGATTTTGCTTCTAACGCCGGCTTCCCTGGCAATGCTTTTGATCTCGATGACCCCTTCTTTTATCTCTGGCACTTCTATTTCCAATAAATTCTTTAAGAGCCCAGGATGCGATCGCGACAACACTATGCGTGGTCCCCTCGAGGTCTTGCGCACATCCAGGACGTAAAACTTCATTCTCTGTCCGGGACGATAGGTTTCAGTGGGAATTCGCTCTTCGCGAGGAAGTATGGCATCAACTTTACTGCCTATTCGAATTAGAACTTGGCCCTCCTCGTCCTTGAACGGCTCTCCGATTACGATTTCGCCGATTTTTGCAGAAAAGTCGTTATATATGACTTGACGTTCAGCGTCTTTAAGTCGTTGCATGATGACTTGTCTTGCCGTTTGAGCTGCAATCCTGCCAAAATCGCGAGGCGAAACTTCTATTTTGATTATATCTCCCGGATCGACGTCATAGCCCAATGACCTCGCTTCTTCCAGGGAAATCTCATACGCCGGGTTTCTTACAGTATCGACGACTTCCATCATCTCGTATATTTTTATAATTCCATTTTCTGAGTCGAGTTCTATCTCGACGTTCGAATTGGTGCCTTTATATTTTTTGTAAGCCGAGACCAATGCAGCCTCGATGCTAGAGATTATCACTTCCAAAGGTAATCCTTTGTCCGCTTCTATTTGCTTTAAAGCTCGAATAAAATCTCGTCCTAATTCCACTACTTTCATCTCCCTCATTAAAGACGATCACTTATCGTCATTGTTTTCTGGCACTAAGCGTGCCTTAGATATATTTTTAAAGGGAATCAATATATATGTATCATCTTCAAGAAGTAGCTGTATATCATTATTACTTAATACATCAACGATCTTACCCTTAAAGTTTCTGCGCGATCCTATTGGATCGTGTGTTTTAATGCGAACCGTTTTGCCCTTATAATTTTTGTAATCCTTTAAGTAAAATAAAGGAGCATCTAAGCCTGGAGAACTGACCTCCAGGTAATATCTCCCGCCAAAGAGTTCTTCCTTGGCATCGAGTAATTTGCCCACTCTTCGGGATACTATTTCGCAATCTTTTATATTAATTCCTCCGGCGGTGTTTATGTAGATCCTTAAAATCATTCTGCCGTGTTCGTGAACCAGTTCCATTCCCACGAAGTCGTATCCCAATTTTTCTACTAAATTTTTTATTTCGTCCTCGATTTTTGACATTTCATCCTTTATTCCCGGCATAGCAGATCTTCCTCCGAAAATTGATTAATACTGAATGCCGCTTTTAAAAAAAGAAGAGTGGGATTTGCCCACTCTCCTAAACCTTGCACCCAATGCCCATTGTAATAAAATTCTATCATTCTTTGGCCTTATTTTCAAGAACTATCAATAGGCAAACAGGGTCATTCGAAAACGTTATCAACAAAATAAGACTACTTATTTACAGCTTCCTTCAACATCTTCCCTGCCCTAAAAGCAGGAACCTTTTTTGCAGGTATGTCGATGACTTCCTCGGGATTCTGGGGATTCCGGCCTTTTCTGGCAGCTCTGTTGCGAACCTCAAAGGTCCCAAATCCCATTATCTGAACTTCCTCTCCCTTTGAAAGAGCCTCGACGACACACTTGACAAAAGCATCAACGGCGCTGGCTGCATCCTTTTTGGTTAAACCTGTGGCCTTTGCGACTTCGTTTACGATATCACTTTTCGTCATTTTTCGCACCTCCTCGAATTTATAAATCTAGCCTACTTCGACAATTATCGATGGTTTAAACCCAGCGGTCAAGCCGTTTTACGTCTATTTCTCCAAAAAACCCTTATTGGGACGCCCTTGAAGCGACCAATTTTTACAATTTCATTTATAATTTTGCGCTCGAAGGGTTTATCTACGATATTTCGGTCATTTACGAAAAAAACAAATGTCGGCGGTGCCGATCCTACTTGAGTTACATAGTAGATATTTAAAAATCTCCCCTTGCCGTCTGAGGGTAGTCGTTGAAAGGATAGGATGTCGCGAATAATTTTATTCAAGGCGGAGGTTGGGATTCTGGTCTGCCAGCCATTATAGACATCGTCGCAAATGTTAAAAATTTTATGCAAGTTTTTTTTGGAAACGGCAGAGGTCGTGATGATAGGTGCATCGTTCGTAAAGTATAGTTGTTCTTTGACGTATCTTATTATGTCGTCTCCCAGACGAGGTTGCCCTTCCGGCAAGAGGTCCCATTTATTTAAGGCGACGATAAGCCCCTTGCCCTTTTCGAAAACCAGACCTGCTATGCGTTTGTCTTGCTCTGTAATGACTTCAGTGACGTCCAAAACGAGTAAGGCAACATCTGCCCTGTCAATGGAACGTTCTGCCCGTAAAAGCGAATAAAATTCGATGTCATCTTTGAGCCTGCTCTTTCTTTTTAATCCCGCCGTGTCAATTAGGACATATTTCTTCCCTTCAAAGATTATGGCCGTATCGATTGAATCTCTGGTGGTCCCTGGAATATCGGTGACCATGGCCCTTTCTTCTCCTATGAGCGCGTTAAATATGCTTGATTTTCCTACGTTTGGCCTTCCAACTATGGCGATTTTAATCGCTGTTTCATCCTGCTCTGTTGTGTCTTCGTCTTCAATGTAAGCCGTCACGGCATCCAACAAGTCCGATATATTTCTGTTGTGTTCTGCACTTACACCTATTACTTCCTTAAATCCCAAGCTGTAAGCTTCATACACAAGGTGGTCGTGCAAGGGTTCGTCGATTTTATTGACAGCCACGACGACATTACAATTTTTTCG
>JAAYTM010000189.1 GCA_012518015.1 Synergistaceae bacterium | reverse complement strand
TTCATGGTTCGGTAGAGCTTGCTCCACAGCTCAACATAGCCGACTGTATCGTAGACATAACCCAAACGGGAAAGACCCTTGAGGCAAATGACCTCATCGTCTTAGAGGAAGTATGTCCCGTTTCATTGAAGCTCGTCTCTCGAAGATACGGAAGCGCTTCCTACTGGCGAGAATGTCTTAACATAACGGAAGGCATAAAAAATCAAGTCAGGAGGTCCGAAGATGTATGAAGCTTTTCGCAGAACTAAGGAAACAAGCGTAAAAGTTTTTTTATCGCCAAAACAGCAAGACATAAAAATCGACGTTCCCGTGGGATTTTTAAGGCATATGCTGGAGCTTTTTTTCTTTAACGCAGGAATTTCCGCCCAGATCAATGCCTCAGGCGACACACATGTTGACGACCATCATATCGTAGAAGACGTAGCTATAGTTTTAGGCAAGGCCTTAAAAGACCTTTGGACGGCCGAAGCCCGGGAAAGATATGGTTGGGCCGCCATGCCCATGGACGACACGCTCGTCATAGCAGCCTTAGATTTAAGCGGAAGGGGAAGTTTGGTTTGGAAGGGCACCTTTCCTACTCCCAAGTGCGGCGACTTCGACACGGAGCTCATACCGGAATTTTGGCGCGCCTTCAGCCGAGAAGCGGCCTTGACGCTTCACCTTCACGCCCTCTGCGTAGACAACTCGCACCACCTGGCAGAAGCAAGCTTCAAAGGAATCGGCAGAGCTTTAAGAGAGGCTTTAAAACCTTCTGAAAGACCTTCAAGCACCAAAGAGATCGTCACGTGACAAAAACAAATAGCATTATAAAACGAGTGTGATGAATCATGAAGATTTATCCTGCAATCGACATATACGAAAACAAAGTAGTGAGGTTATACCAGGGTGACTTTGGCAAATCCACCACTATAAGCGATGACCCCCTAAGGGTGGCAAAAGCCCTGGCCGAAGCAGGGTCACGGTACATACATATTGTAGACTTGGAGGGCGCAAAAAAAGGAAAACCCGTCAACGTGCACGTCATCCCGAAAATGAAGGATCTCTTTCAATGCCTGCACTATGGCGGGGGCTTAAGGAGCCCCGCGGACGTAAAGATGGCTTTAAGTATGGGAGCGGACAAGGTCATGATAGCAAGTCTCATCTGGGACGAAGGGACAGATGAGGCGCTCACTGCCTTTAAATCCCGGATAATACCTGCTTTGGACGTAAAAAAGGGTCTTATCGCCCTGTCGGGATGGCTTAAGACGGCGTCCATCAGGCCGGATGAAGCGATCCTGCATCTGAAAACTTTGGGATATGAGACCGTATTGGTGACGGCGGTAGAAAGGGACGGGACAAAAAGGGGTCCCGACCTAGAACTTTACGAAAAACTGCTTAAGCTAGCCCCGGAAATGAATATCATCGCAGCCGGAGGCATAGGCACCGCAAAGGACGTATGGGCTTTGGCCAAGCTCAACATCTTTGGAGCAGTCATAGGAAAAGCCTTGTACGACGGCAGCATAAATTTAAAAACACTTCTTGAGGAGGCAGCAAATGCGTGAAAAAAGAGTGATACCCTGCCTGGACATAAAAGACGGCCTTGTCGTAAAGGGCAGGCGCTTTCAAAATCTAAAACCCTTGGGAGACCCCGTCAAACTGGCCGTCAAATACATGAATGAAGGAGCCGACGAGCTGGTCTTTCTCGACATATCCGCCTCTTGGGAAAAGGGAAAAACGAACGAAAATTGGATAAAAGAAGTTGCAGACAAATTATCGATACCGTTTATCGTCGGCGGCGGCGTGGACTCGGCTGAAAGGGCTTCAAGCATCGCGGCGCTCGGAGCGAGCAAGATCTCCATAAACACGAAAGCATTGGAGGATCCGAAAGTAATAAAAAAATGCGCCCTGCTCTTGGGAAAGCGGGCGGTGGTCCTCGCCATCGACGCAAAGGCAACCAAAAAAGGCAAGTGGGAGGTTTACGCAAAGGGAGGAACGCTTCCTACCGGCAAAGACGTAATTGAGTGGGCAAAAGAGGGATGCAGCCTGGGAGCCGGAGAAATACTGCTTACCTCCATAGACCGAGACGGCACTGACTCAGGTTACGACACAAAGCTCATCGAAGCCGTAAGAGAAGCCGTAGACGCTCCCTTAATAGCTTCCGGCGGAGCGGGAAGCTTGACTCATTTTATAGAAGCCCTAAAGGCAGGAGCTGATGCGGTGCTTGCCGCGTCGGTCTTTCATTTCGGCGTTTACAGCATAGCACAAGTAAAAAAAGCCCTGGAAAAAGAGGGCTTTCCCGTAAGAAAGACGTGGTGAAGGCCATGAAGGAAAATGCCAATGAAAATACTATTAAAGTTAAATATGATGAAAGCGGACTCGTCCCCGTCGTCGTCCAGGATTACGTCAGCGGCGAGGTTTTGATGCTGGCCTATGCCGACGAGCGGGCCTTGAGGCTTACGCTAGAAAGCAGCGAGCTTTACCTTTTCAGCCGCTCCAGGGGCGAGCTTTGGCACAAGGGGGAAACCAGCGGCAACACGATGAAGATCCGACATTTGTGCCTCGACTGCGACGGTGATGCCGTGCTAGTCAAGGTAGACCCATGTGGGCCTGCCTGTCATACCGGAAAGAGGAGCTGTTTCTTTAATGATCTGACGGAAGAACCAAAAGGCGACGCCACGTTTTTCGGCAGGCTTTGGAGATATTTGCTCAAGCGAAAAGAAGCGGACCCAATGGAAAGCTACACGGCCAGGCTCATTAAGGAAGGACCTTCAAGGATCGCTCAAAAGATAGGAGAAGAAGGCGTCGAACTGGCCATTGCATTAGCTTTAGGTGACGCAAAACAAGTAATATACGAGGCTTCGGATCTTTTATATCACATCTTGGTGGGACTCGCAGCAGCGAACGTCTCCCTGGAAGAAGTATGGCGGGAGCTTGAGTCCCGCCACGAAGGAAACCATTAAAGAAAATTGCAACTAAGGCTCCAATTTCAGGCAAGAATTCAAGAAAGGTTCGCTTAAAACTTCGAGGTTGCCGTTGCACACTGTTAAGACGGCGACCTTTCGACGGCTAGGCCTGTGAGTTTCGGGGTCAGGACGCAAAATTTGAGAACCCAGGGGAAAGGAAGAGGCTTTTTTCATCCCCTCTTTTAATTTGGCAGGGTCACCTTCAGAGGAATTCAAGGCATTCCCAAGCCAAGAAGCAACGGCATAAGCACGCGCGGCCATGTCGGGACGTTCGACTTGAGTTTTCGTGGCGTCCAAGACTTTAACGGATAGGCTATGTACGGCTGGGTCATTTTCCACGACCCAGCCTTGGTCTGCAATCACGAGACCCTCAAGCATTGGAGAAACTGCCCATCTGGGAAGTGAGGCAAGCAACGTTAAGCCTTTTTTTCGGCACTCCCCCCAAAGGTATTGTGTGTGCTTTATGCCCAAAAAACTCACAACCCCTCCAACGCGCGCCTCTTGAATTTCTCTTAAGACTTCATCTACAGAGATTCCCTCTTGGATCCAAAAGGGAAGTATGCTATTGCCTCCTTTGACTTCATCCAGAAAGCCTCTAACAATGGGCCTCATGTAGGCATCAAGTGGATCGGCCATAAAAGCGAAGCGCTCGCCTTGGCCATTTAAGGTCAAATGTCTTCCCAGGGCAGCTCCAACGCATCCCCTCGGAAGATCGAGGGCAAAAACGTAGGGCATTAGCCCTTTCTCGTCTTGTAGGGTTAAGTCCTCCCCAAAGGCCGAGATAAGCACAGGACCATCTCGACCACAAGCTTTAACCAAAGCATCGCCCTTGCCACCCTCAAGGAAGGTTATAATCGCAACGACGTCTTCGCGAAACTTCTTTAGGAAAGCCAATTCATACCCTTTAATCCCCGCCCTGGTTCCGGCTATCTCCTGTGCGTAAGTTAAAAGGCCTTTCCAAAGGGATCTGCCCTCGGGCGTATCCCACCCCCCCTCGGGAGGAACTGCGTAAACAGGAAGGGCCCATCCCTCCTCTATGGGCTTTGTTGGATCGTAGCAAAAAGCCTTCGTTGGCGCAGCGAATAAAGGAAGGCAAAAGACCAAAATCAAGAGCGCAAAACCAAAACCTTTGCGTTGAATGAAATTAGAAAGCAGCACTCATACCACCTATCTTTTGTAGCCTATAATATCTCTCAAAAGGGCTTTTCTTTCCGCGATGTGAGAGTCATCTTCCACGCCCTTAGAGGCATCCCCATCGACGACGCCGGCTACGCCCCTGCCCAAATCGGTCTCAAAGATCAAGACCTGAATGGGGTTTGCGGTGGCAGCATATACGCGGCATACCTCTTGCACGTTCTTGATTCTGTCCAGTACATTAATCGGGAAACCTTTGCGTAGCAAGATGACAAAGGTGTGCCCTGCAGATATCCTTTGGGCATTTCTTATGGCCACATCGATCAAGTCCTCCGCATTGCCGTCCCACCTTATAAGACAAGGCCCTGAAGCCTCGCAAAAGGCAATGCCGAATTCGAGCGTCGGTGAGGCCGTTACGAGCGCCTCGTATAAGTCTTCCACGGTCTTGATGAAGTGACTATGTCCCAATATAATGTTACATTCTTCCGGCAGCTCCATATCGACCAGTTCCCATTTTATCAGTTCAGACATCACACTTGCACCTCCTGTTAAACATGGCGTCAAAATTTTCGCTCAAGAGCAATTCGCAAAGGTCACAAAAACCTTCCTTGGAGGCCGGCGGCATTATGAAGTCGGCAATCTTAAGAATCTCAGGAATAGCGTCAGCGGGCGCAACTTTAAAGTCTGACTCGGAAAGCAGTTCGAGGTCGTTCATGTGATCGCCGACACCAACGACGTACACGTCTTTTATGCCGCTAAGGCCCTTTAGCACCTCTAAGGCCTCTCCCTTCGACACGCCCAGGGGCAACACATCCAAAAAATCGCTCCCG
Source organism: Synergistaceae bacterium (assembly GCA_012518015.1). GTDB lineage: Bacteria > Synergistota > Synergistia > Synergistales > Acetomicrobiaceae > Acetomicrobium. The sequence goes on along the minus strand of JAAYTM010000189.1, from coordinate 1,983 downwards.
GCCAAGGTGACGCTTACCTTTCCCTTTAAAGTTTCTTCAAACATCACCTTTAGCTTTGCAACCAATGCGGGCTTGCCGAAAAATAACACTCTGAAGACATCTTTTTCCAGCTTTGGTGATAACAAAACAGGTTCTATGGCGACATTTAGCGATTTAAAATAGGTTATGGTAAGAAGATCGCTCGGCCTGCAAAGAACTTCTTCATCGCCGTAAACCTGCACCTCGAGGGGAAAGTCGAATCCCATGCTTATTATTTCGCCGACGAGGTCTTTTGGTATTTTTCTTTCAAAGTAAACTTCATTCGTCCTTGGATCCATGACGCGAGCACCGTCGTAAACGATGGCAGGACACGAAGTTCTAAGCGACCTTATGTGAGGCAAGGCCCCCGCCAATATCCTTCCTGTGGCCACGATAAGGCTCCAGCCAGAGGCTTGAAGCATCTGGGCCGATCTTGAAACTTTGGGGGGTACTCTGTCATTATGAAGTATAGTGCCATCTAAGTCCACAACTATCCACTTATCTGTCAGGGCAAGTTTTTCTTTCATATCGTCATCCTTTTTTAAATTTTAAGAGTTTATGAGCGTATTTATTTTAGCCCAGAGGGACAGTTTTTGAAAACCCCAGACACAGGAAGCAAATTTTGGGATAAAATGGTTAGACACCTAAGGATGTCTGTAATATGCCTTAGAAATATTGGATACAGAGGGGAATAAACCCCTGTTGTATATAACAAGCTATAACATAACACACAGTAGGAGGTGAACTTGGATGAAAAAAGTATGGATCGTGATAATCGTCGTGGTTTTAATCATTTTGGGAGTACTAGCTTTGAGGCCAAAGGAGGCGCCCGTCGAAGTAGCCCAACCGACGCAAGAAGAGGCCGCCGTAACCGAGACGGCGCCGGAAGAAGCAGAAGAACCGGAGGCCGTGGAGGAAGCGCCCGAGGCAGCCGAAGAGGCACCTGAGGTTGTCGAGGAGGAACCGGAGGCGGAGGTTACTGAAGAAGTGCCCGAAGCTGTCGAGGAGACACCTGAGGTTACTGAAGAAGTGCCCGAGGCCGTGGAGGAAGCGCCCGCCGAAGAAGAACCTGTAGAAGAGGTGACAGAGCCGGCAGAAGCCCCGGCCGGTGAAGTCATCGAGCAAGAAGAGCCTCAGGAAATAGAGCAACCGGAACCTGAAGCAGAGGCAGAAGAACCTGAAACAAAGGAAGCTCCTGCACCCGAAGCAGAGACGCCTCAAGTCACAGAAGAGTCTCCTCACGTCGAACCCGATGCGGAGGCGGAAGTCACGGAAACTAGCGAGGAAGCTCAGGCTCCCGAGGAAACTCACGAGGATTTAACGGAAGAAGCGGAAGAGAAATTACCATAGTAACGCTTGATAAAGCTTAAAGGCACAAAAGAACGGCAAGCGAAAACTCACGTAAGATTTCGCTTGCCGTTCCAGTTTGGGGAAGTTTTAAGGTTACTTTTTCTTGTTCAACTCGAGCACAACATCGTTGGTAATGTCCGTTCCGCCAAAAAAGACTTGGTTTTTGTCCAAGACAAGCGTGAAACCCTTTGCCTGTGCAACTACACGGATGGCCATATCGATATCCTTAAACAAATTTTCCATCAACTTCTGCTCCTCGATGGCCGCTTCCTGTCTTTTCTGCAAAAAAACTCTTCTTTGCTCGTCCTCGCCTTTGACGGCCTCCATGGCCATCTTCGTCTCCTGCTGTTTTTTGTCCATCATGGTCTGGATCTGCTTTTGCGTTTCCTGAAATTTCGGATGATTGAACAAGACCTTCTGCGGATCGATGATGGCTATCTTTTCTTCCGCCAAAGCGACGCCTGAGGCTACAACAGAACAAAGGACAGCAACCAAAAACACGAAAACCATTTTGCGAACCACTACATACCACCCTCCTACAAATATACGCGATAAAAATTTAAGACAAAAAGCTTTTCCTGCATCACAAGAACGCAAAGCACTCGCAAAACTTGC
>JAAYTM010000007.1 GCA_012518015.1 Synergistaceae bacterium | reverse complement strand
AAAGTATCTTCCAACTCTTTCTGCGTTTAAATCCACTGCAATGACGATGTCCCCGCCCAAAGCTCTACATAGCGATACGGGAACGGGATTTGCCAAAGCTCCGTCTCCCAGCAGCAAACCATTTTTTTGAAAGGGCATCAACATGCCGGGAGCAGATATGCTAGCCATGATCGCCTCGACGAGATCACCGGACGTCATCCATATCTCCATGCCGGTAGAAAGGTCTACCGACACGGCGCCAAACTTAACGGGCAATTCCTCTATCTTTACGTCACCTAAAACGTCTTGTAGCCACTGCATAATTCCCTTGTTATCGAAAAAACCGCCGCGAAAAATAAGGCGACCCATCATCCTCAACATGCCCATTTTGCTCAACGAATGAGAAGCTTCTTCCAAGTCATCAAGCTTCAAGGCTGCATAAAATCCCCCAACCAGAGCGCCCATGGAGCACCCACAAACTATTTCGGGATGTATGCCCTTATCGGCAAGTGCTCTTAGTATGCCTATATGAGCCCATCCTCTAGCCGCTCCGCTTCCCAAGGTCAGCCCGATCGTTGGACTGCCGTTTTTTGGATTCATGACCTTTCGTCCTCCTCTATCACCTTAAAGGTATGCCATTTTTTAGGCCCCATGGAATATAGGTCGTTGCCCTCGGAATCTATTACAACCAACAAAGGAAAATCCTCTACTAATATCTCATAAATGGCCTCCGGCCCCAGCTCTTCGTAGGCTATTACCTTGGAGGATTTTACTTTCATAGCCAACAAAGCTGCTGCTCCTCCAGTTGCGCCAAAGTACACCGCCTTATGAGATTTTATTGCAGCAATCACCGGTTCGCTCCTTTTTCCTTTGCCGATCATGCCCTTTAAACCCATTTCAATGAGCACTGGTGCATATCTATCCACGCGTCCACTCGTGGTCGGCCCAATGGATCCAACGGGTGTGCCCGGCTTTGCTGGAGCAGGACCTGCGTAATAGATAACCTGGCCTCGAAGGTCAAATGGAGGGGGATCGCCCTGTCTTAATGCCTTCAGCATCCTTTCGTGCGCTGCATCTCGAGCTGTATAAACAAAACCGGATAATAATACCCTATCCCCCATGTGCAAGCTTTCCACGATCTTATCGTTCAAGGGCGTTTTTATTCTTTTTGTCTTTATATTCATACAAGGTCTCCTGATCAATTCAAATTAGCGCTTCCTTAAAAGTAAAGCCTCAAGACTTTACATCCGGAAACATTAACCCTAGCTTTACTATTTAAATAACATAAGCCCTCAGAGAAGGCAACAAACTTTTTTCTTTTAAAGACATCCTAAGCAGGCATTCCTAAAAACAGCCTACAGATGACCGCTTGCATGCCGAAGGGCGTTACAGCAAACGTTTACGGCCACGGGCAAACCTGCGATGTGAGTGGGCATAAACTCAACGTGAACATCAAGGGCTGTAACTCTTCCTCCATATCCTCCAGGACCTAAGCCCAAACCGTTAATCTCTTCAAGTAGTTTTTCCTCCAGCTGCGAGTAACGATCATCTGTATTTCTGCTGCCTACTGGCCTGAGTAACGATCGTTTAGCTAAAATGGGTGCGCTTTCAAAATTGCCTCCGATGCCAACGCCCACAATAAGTGGAGGGCAAGCGTTTTGTCCTTTTTGTGCCACGGTACTTTTCACAAAATTGATGACTCCCTCTTGACCATCGGCGGGCGATAACATGGCTAAAGCTGAAGCATTTTCGCTTCCCATGCCCTTGGGAACTACGGTAAATTTGGCTTCATTTCCGCCAACTAACCTGCAATGCACTATTGCAGGTGTATTATCGCCCGTGTTTTTTCTTTCGTATAGAGGATCGTTGACCACGGATCTTCTCAAATAATTTTCGAGATAAGCCTTTCTTACACCTTCATCGATAGATTCCTGCAGAGTGCTGCCGACTAAAAGAACCTCTTGTCCCCAATCAACGAAGACGACCACCATCCCGCAATCTTGGCAAAGAGGCATCCTCTCTTTCCGCGCCAATTCAATGTTTTCAAGCAGGTCTTCTAAAACGGCTTGCCCGTAGGAGCTATCCTCATGAGCCTTCGCCAGGATTATGCCCTCCATGACATCCTCAGGAGCACATATGTTTGCCTTGATACATAAACTTTCTATTAAATTAGCAACTTCAACTGAATTTATCTCTTTCAAGGGAGTCTCTCCTTTTTTACAAAACACCCGGAAAGAATGCATTCTTTCCGGGTGTTTTGGCGTAAAAATATTTTCGCAGAAGTTTCTTTTAAAGGGAAACTTACTTTGCCGCTAACCGCAAATTCGGTTCGCTGCTTAAGAAAGCAATGTAATCATGACTCCGGCGGCAACAGCGGTTCCGATGACGCCGGCGACGTTGGGTCCCATGGCATGCATCAATAAGAAGTTCCCCGGGTCTTCTTTTTGAGAGACACGCTGGACGACCCTGGCGGCCATGGGAACGGCCGAAACACCAGCTGCACCGATCATAGGGTTGATCTTGCCGCCAGACAGCACCTTCATTACTTGACCAAAAAGCACCCCTCCGGCCGTGCTGAAAGCAAAGGCAATTAGTCCCAAAAGTACTATTTTTATCGTTGCTGGCGTTAAAAACACCGCTGCATCCATCGTGGCTCCCACGCTTATGCCCAAAAAGATGGTGGTGGCGTTAAGGATCTCGTTTTGAGCAGCCAATGAAAGCCTATCGGTAACGCCGCATTCTCTAAGCAAATTGCCAAACATTAACATGCCAATGATCGGAACAGAAGCGGGCAGAATTAATCCAGCTAACAGAGTCGATATGATCGGGAACAAGACACGCTCTCTTTTGGAAACGGGCCTCAGCTGTTCCATTCGAATTCGCCTATCCTGCTTAGTGGTCAGCAAACGGATGATGGGCGGTTGTATGATTGGGACCAAGGACATGTAGCTATAAGCTGCAACGGCAGTAGCGCCCAGCAAATGCGGCGCCAGCTTAGCGGCAACGTATATCGTAGTCGGGCCATCCGCTCCACCAATGATACCTATGGGACTGGCTTCTTTGACCGTGAAACCCAATGCCACAGCACCTAAAAGCGCGACGAAGACGCCTAACTGGGCCGCAGCGCCAAGTAAAAACGTTACCGGGTTTGCCAAGAGAGGGCCAAAATCGGTAAGAGCGCCTATCCCCATGAATATTATTATCGGAAATATCTCGTGCTCGATCCCGAAGGAGATGTACTTCAAAAATCCTCCTTCATCCATTATCCCAGACAGGGGCAAGTTGACCAATAGGCACCCAATCGATATAGGAACCAACAATAAGGGCTCGAAGCCCTTGCCTATGGCAAGGTACAAAAGGATTGCCGAAATAACTATCATCACGACGTTTCCCCACGTCAACCCAACAAAACCGGATTGTTCGAGAACGCCGGACAGAGCTCTGAGGTATACTTGCATTTTACAGACCCTCCTTAAGGGCTAAGCAATTATTACCATGGGATCGCCGGTATTTACATTGTCACCTTCTTTAACCTTTACATCCCTCACTACGCCATCGGAAGGAGCTAAAATTTCGTTTTCCATTTTCATGGCTTCCAAAATTAACATATTCTGTCCTTTTTTAATCTGCATGCCAGGCTGAACCAACACTTTGAGGATTTTACCAGGCATAGGCGCCGATATTGTGGCACCCCCACTGGGAGGCGCAGGTGCTACAGGCGCCGTTGGTGTCGGTTTGGGAGCAGGCGGGCTAACTGGAACGCTTGGAGCAGGCGGAGCTGCTGAAACATTAGTTGGCGCTGGCGGCTGGGTCGTGGCTTGGACTGACGAAGCCTGTGGCGCCACGGGTGAAGCTTGAGCATAATTTGACGTCGCGGCCCCAAGTTCCTCGACTGCAACTTCGTATTCTCTACCGTTTATGACTATTCTGTACCTTTTATACATCCTGACATTTCCTCCTAAAACTTCAATGTTATTTTTATTCAAATCCTTCTTGGTTCTCAAAGAAGGATGCCTTCCGCCACAAGCTCACGCGCGGAGGCACAATTCTTCTAATTGATTTGATCTCAAAGGGTCCTGACCCATAGGCCGCGATGGCCGCAGTGATAGCAGCAATTTCTTCTCCACTTATGCCTTCTTCGATGTGCACCGGAGCAACACCTTGTCCTTCCGGAGGCGAAGGTATCGTGGTTTCCTCAACCAATGCCTCGCCGCCACCTGGGGTTGTTTCCTCGGCCTTCTTACTAGGAGTGCGCCCCATAAACTTCATGGCCACGATGACGAGAGTCAAGACTGCCAATACGATGAAGACCACGCTAAAGGCTATGATGGACAACTGCAGCCCCCCGTATAAACCTTGCTCAAAGACTGAATTCATTGACTTCACCACCTTAGCTAGGTATTATGCCGTGTTTTCGTTTCGGGCGAAGTTCTCTTTTTGTCTCGGTCAACAATAAGGCTTGATATATCTCCTTGCGTGTTTCTTCAGGGAATATCACGCGATCAACGAACCCCCTCGCCGCCGCTACGTAAGGATTCGCGAAGGCCTCCTGATATTCCTCTATTTTCTGGCGCCTCAAGGCTTCCTTGTCCTCGGCTTGTTCTATCTCCCTTTTAAACACTATGTTAGCCGCGCCCTCGGCGCCCATTACCGCGATCTCCGCCTGAGGCCAGGCTAAAACTACGTCAGCACCAAGGTCCTTACTGCACATGCCGAGATAAGATCCGCCGTAGGCCTTTCTTAAAATCACCGTTATCTTGGGAACTGTGGCCTCGGAATAGGCATATAACATCTTAGCTCCGTGGCGTATTATGCCACCAAGCTCCTGAGCCCTCCCGGGAAGGTAACCAGGAACGTCCACGAAGTTCACCACCGGTATGTTATAAGCATCGCATATCCTTATGAAGCGGCTGGCTTTATCAGAGGCATCAATATCCAAGCACCCGGCCAAAATGCGAGCCTGATTGGCGATGATGCCAATGACCCTGCCACCCAGCCTGGCAAAGCCCGTTACGATGTTTTGTGCCCAGTAAGGCTGAACTTCAAAAAAGTCAGCATTATCGACAATGCACTTTATGACGTCTATCACGTTGTAACTCTTGTTGGGATTGGTTGGTACCAGTTCCCTCAGGTTCATATCCATCCGTTCGGGATCATCGCCGGTGTCGATGAAGGGGGGCTCTTCCATGTTGTTGCTCGGCAAAAAGCTTAACAACTTCCTCACTTGAAGAAAACATTCTTCTTCATCTGGTGCAAAGAAATGAGCCACGCCTGATACTTGGTTGTGAGCCATGGCTCCTCCTATTTCTTCGCTCGTGACGTCTTCTCCCGTAACGGCCTTTATGACAGCCGGTCCAGTGATGTGCATTATCCCTATTTTATCCACCATGAAGACAAAATCCATCAACGCCGGGCTATATACAGCACCTCCGGCACTGGGACCAGCTATGATGGATATTTGCGGCACTATACCGCTTGCCTTTACGTTTCTAAAAAATATATTCCCGTAACCAGATAGGGAATCAACGCCTTCTTGGATGCGCGCGCCACCTGAGTCGTTTATTCCAATTACAGGCGCACCGTTGAGCAGGGCCATATCCTGTACTTTGCATATTTTCTTCGCATGCATCTCGCCCAGGGATCCGCCCATGACCGTAAAATCTTGGCTAAACACGTAAACCAAACGGCCCTCTACAGTTCCATAACCGGTAACCACGCCATCGCCGGGAAACTTGCGATCCTCCATCCCAAAAAGAGTGCAACGATGTTCTACATGCTCATCGAGTTCAACGAAGGATCCCGGGTCAAGCAGTTTATCTATCCTTTCTCTAGCGGTTAATTTGCCACGTTTATGCTGCTTTTCTATAGCGTCTTTT
>JAAYTM010000130.1 GCA_012518015.1 Synergistaceae bacterium | reverse complement strand
TGGAGGTGCTATTATGAAAGGATTTGCAATGCTTGGGATTGGAAAAGTTGGTTGGATTGAGAAGGACAAACCTCAGGTTGGTCCTTACGATGCTCTGGTTAGGCCGTTAGCAGTTGCGCCATGTACGTCGGACATTCACACTGTATTCGAGGGCGCGCTCGGTGAGCGTCAAAATATGATCCTGGGTCACGAAGCAGTGGGGGAGGTTGCGGAAGTTGGAAGTGAGGTAAAAGATTTTAAACCAGGCGATAAGGTAGTAGTTCCAGCAATAACTCCCGATTGGCGAAGCATCGAAGTTCAAAGAGGTTTTCCTCAGCATTCAGGCGGTCCTTTGGCTGGTTGGAAATACTCAAACATTAAAGATGGTGTTTTTGGAGAGTTCTTCCACGTCAATGATGCCGATATGAATCTGGCGATTTTGCCAGAAGACATACCTCTGGAATCGGCCGTAATGATAACCGATATGATGACTACTGGTATTCATGGGGCCGAACTTGCAGACATCGGCATAGGTGATACTGTGATTGTATTTGGCGTAGGACCGGTAGGACTTATGGCAGTTGCGGGAGCCAGGTTGCGCGGGGCATCTCGTATCTTGGTTACCGGTACTCGCCCAAAATGCGTAGAAGTTGCCAAACTCTACGGCGCGACACACGTGATCAATTACAAAACAGCTCCCGTGGATGAACAGGTTCTCGAAATAACAAACGGGGCAGGAGTAGACGTGGCTATTATTGCTGGTGGAAATCCTGATACTTTGGCGACCGCAGTAAAAATAACAAAACCAGGGGGAAACATTTCAAACGTCAATTATTTTGGAGAAGGAGATATACTTCCCATCCCACGCCTTGAATGGGGTTGTGGCATGGCACATAAAACTATTCGAGGAGGGCTTTGCCCAGGCGGACGGCTAAGGATGGAAAAACTGATTGAACTTGTACGGTATGGTCGCGTAGACCCGGGAAAACTTGTGACGCATGTTTTCAAGGGTTTCGATCGTATCGAAGAGGCCCTCATGTTGATGAAGGATAAACCAAGGGACCTCATTAAACCGGTAGTGCTTATCCAATAACCTTACAAATATTTGTCACGGACCTTGCATAACAGAGTCGTTGCGCTTTTTTTCGTATTATGGTATAGTTTTTTCGCTTATGTTTGGTATGCCTAATTTAATATTTTCGAGGAAGGTGTAAACTATGAAAGTCAAGGTTTATAGCACGCCTGCGTGTCCCTGGTGCACAAGGGTCAAAGAATATTTACAGGAACTGGGAGTAGACTATGAGGAGATAGATGTCAGCAAAGATAGGGCAGCCGCTATGGAAATGGTAAGACAGACTGGTCAAATGGGGGTACCCGTTACCTTTGTTGGCGATAAATTCATTGTAGGTTATGATCCTGAGGCCATCAGTGAGCTTTTGAAAGAAAATGACTTGTTAGATTAGCACGAAGCTCGAAGGGGGGAGTGCGCGTTGGATGAGCTTTTAAGCGTGAGCGTGGGTGGAGCCTTTACGAGCGGAAATCATCCGGTCAAAGTTGAAGACATTGACAGCTTGTCTCAAAAGATCGAAGAGACAGATGTTTTTTTGCGTAAAAAAGGCAGAGATGATGCAGAAGGATTTGGGTGGATCAACTTGCCCTATCAGAACCTGACGGAGATAATCGAAACAGGTCGTTGGCTCTCCAAGTTTGATACAATCGTTCAAATTGGCATAGGAGGCTCTGCTTTAGGCAACAGGATGCTCGTAAACGCGCTTCTTCCCCCTTTTTATAATGAACTTGAAACGCCTTTAAGGAAAGGACCAAGATTTTATTTATTGGAAAATTCGGACCCCGTAACCGCGACCGCGATGTTGGACAGGCTTGATTTGTCAAAGACCGTATTTGTTGTGGTCAGCAAATCTGGCAGCACTACAGAAACCATCGCACACTTCCTTTGGACGTGGCAAAGAGCGAAAGAAAATCTTGGCACCAAAGCTCCTGAACACTTTTTGGTAATAACCGATTCTAGAAGAGGTAGTTTGCGGAAATTCGTTAGGGCGCGCGGGTGCAGGAGTTTGGAGATCCCCGAAAGCGTGGGAGGGAGATATTCTGTATTATCTTCAGTAGGCCTTGCGACCGCTGCGGCACTAGGCATTGACATAGAAAGATTGCTTCAGGGTGCAAGAGAGATTGATCAAAGGCTCGTAATGCGAAACTACTTGTGGGAAAATCCTGCGTGGGTATTGGCCGGTCTAAATGTACTTCACGCAAGAGCTGGGCGGAACATGTCTGTAATGATGCCTTATGGAGACTGCCTTTCTGCTTTTGCGGAGTGGTTTGCTCAGCTTTGGGGGGAAAGTTTAGGAAAAAATGGGTTGGGCACCACGCCCGTTCGAGCCTTGGGCGCTATTGACCAACATTCTCAACTTCAGCTTTATATGGAAGGTCCCGACGATAAGTTCATCACTATCATTGATGTTAAAAATAGGCCTTATTTCAAGCTGCCTGACAATATCGATGATGATGCATTAAAGTACTTCGAGTTTCTATTTGGTAAAACCATGGGGGAGCTTTTGAGCGTAGAAGCTCGATCAACAACATCTGCTTTGATCAAGGCAGGAAAGCCTGTCGTGTATTTGAGCATACCGGAGGTCTCCGAAAGATATATCGGCGCTCTGGTATTTTTCTATGAATATTTAACGGCTCTTGTGGGACTTTTAATGGATGTAAATCCCTTTGATCAACCCGGCGTCGAACAAGGAAAGCGTTACATTTATTCCCTTATGGGACGTCAAGGGTTCGAGGAGTACATTGGTGAGGTGGAACAATATTTCGGTAAGTGTCGAAATATCGAGATCATTTTATAAGCTTCCCAAGGGAAAATGATCGGTATTTAGGCCTTTTTTTGGCGATCAGGGTCTAGCTAAAAAATAGAAGGTTCTATGGAGGAATCAATAGATGACGGAAGCAGCTTTGCTTCATGTAGATAACATTACAGTTACAAGAGAAAATGGCAAGAAATTGCTCGATCAGGTTACCATAAAGGTCGGACATGGAGAAGTGGCAGGAGTGTTGGGTAGAAATGGTGCAGGCAAGACCAGTTTGGCATATAGCATAATGGGGCTTCCCTCTTATAAACCAGATTTAGGAAGGATATTTTTTGAGGGAAGCGATATAACTGACCTTTCCATAACCGAGAGAGCGAGGCTGGGAATAACTTTGGCATGGCAATATCCTGCAAGGTATGAGGGCATAACTGTAGCAGAATATTTGAGGCTATCGCGAAAAGATGCGACGAGGCGAGAATTGGAGGAAGCGCTGGATTTCATTCAAATGGAGCCCTTTTATCTTGATAGATTTGTTGATAAATCTTTATCAGGAGGAGAGCGAAAGAGACTAGAACTTGCCTCCGTTTATTTGATGAAGCCTAAACTTGCCATACTTGACGAGCCAGATTCAGGTGTGGACCTGTTGGCCTTGGGAGATGTAGTAAAACTTTTTAAAAAACTTGTTGATTTTGGAAGTAGCGTTTTGGTCATAACTCATAGGGATGACATTGCCTCCTCATGCGACAGGGCCTATTTACTCTGTAACGGGAGGGTGATGTTGGAAGGTCAACCCAAGGCCGTAAAGCGATACTATATGTCTTTATGCGAGCCCTGTGCTGACCCGGTTGCTACTAGCGAGGTGGCTTACTATGAATCTAAGTGAAGAGTATTCAGCCTTGATTGAAATTACCCAAAAAACGGGGGAGCCAATTAAAACTGACGAGGCGCACGTCATAGTTCACGCAAATAACATTCTGGCCTCTCAAGATACTCCTGGACTCGCTATCGATGCCAAAGAGACCGAGTACGGTGTGAGGGCAACTTTTACCGTGAAGGCGGGAACTGTGCTTGAAAAACCCGTACACCTATGTTTTGGTCACCTCGGCAAGGAAGGTAAGCAGATCATAGAAAGTAAAATCATTCTGGAAGAAGGCGCCAAAGCGAAGTTTTATGCCCACTGTATATTTCCAAACGCTATAGAATTTCTTCATGCCATGGAAGGCGAAATAAATGTTGGCAAGGGCGCTAATATGACCTATGAGGAAGTACACGTCCATGGACCAGAGGGCAAGATAGAAGTTCGACCCGTTACTCGTGTGATTGTGGAGGAGAAGGGAAAATTTGTAAGTAATTTCACGTTAGTTGAGGGAAGAGTGGGGAATTTGTCCCTTGATATAGAGGTAGATGTCATAGGCCGTCTGGGAAGCGCTGAGGTGACCTCAAAAGTTTACGGCAAATATGATGATCAATGCAGCGTGAGAGATGTAGTGCGGCTATGCGGCGAGAACTCAAGTGGATTGGTGAAGGCAAGAGTCGTGCTAAAAGATAACAGCTTCGGTAAGTTTTTTGGTGAGATTGAGGGTGCAGCAGAAGGAGCTAAAGGACATGTCGATTGCACCGAGGTGGTTCAGGGTCATGGCTGCGCGGAAGCGGTTCCCGTTGTATCCGTTACACATCCAGGGGCCGAGATTACCCATGAGGCTGCCATAGGCAGGATAGCCAGCGAAAAGCTATGGGGACTCATGGCAAAGGGACTAACCGAAAACGAAGCTGTGGACGTCGTGGTTTCCGGTTTATTAAGATGACTATTTTGGGGACGCGGTAGACGTGGATATTACAGAACTTTATGCCCTTGCAAAAAAAGTTCGGGAAAATGCTTACGCCCCTTATTCCGGTTTTAAAGTTGGGGCTGCGTTGTTTTCAGAGTCCGGCAAAATTTATGTAGGGTGTAACGTAGAAAACGCATCTTACGGTTTAACCATTTGTGCTGAAAGAGCTGCTATTTATAACGCTATATCAAAGGGAGAACGCGCTTTTAAGGCAATCGTCATATGTTCCGATGAAACAAACCCAGTGCCTCCTTGTGGTGCATGCCTTCAGGTAATGGCAGAATTTGGAGATTTTGATGTTTTTTCCTTTAACCTGGAAGGTAAATTTCTTCAAATGCGCCTTTCAGATCTTTTGCCTTATACTTTTCGTCTTTTTAATCGGCCCAAAAGGCCTTCTTGAGAGCGCTTAAGGCGCTATATTCTGCTTGGGGAGATTCTTTTTTGATGCTTTCTAGTAGTTTTTCCATTGCGGTTCTTTTGCTGTTTTTACCATAAGGACACTCCAGGTCCTTCAGGGGCAGCTTCATGCTGGATGCTGCGGAAGCTATCGTTTCCTCCGGAAGATGTATTAAAGGTCTTATCACCCACGTTTGGGTTCGACTCTGCCACGTTTTTGGGCGAAAGGTATGAAACCTGCCGGAAAAGAATATGTTAAGCAATAAAGTTACAACGGTATCCGTAAGATGGTGTCCCAAGGCAACTTTTGCAAATCCCCTATCTTTGGCTATTCCGCTCAAAATTCCTCTTCTCATGTTGGCGCAAAAACTACATGGCGAGCCTTCGTTACGAATTTTCATGATTTCAAATATAGGATAGGGATAATAAATATGTGAAACATCAAGGCTTTCACAAAAATTCTTTAAGCCCGATGAGCTAAACTTGCCACCTGTGGGATCTATCGTTAGTGCGGCAATGTTGAACTTTATGGGACTTACCCTTTGCAGGTGTTTTAAGGCCACAAGGAGAATCAAGCTATCCTTCCCGCCTGATAGCCCAACCAACACGTTATCTCCCTTTTCGATCATTGAATATGCGCAGACCGCATCACCGACAGCGCGCTTAATTCGTTCAGGCAAAAAAATCATATCTATCACCCAGAAGAGAATATCACCGGTTGTTACCGAAGTTCAACTAAAAGGAATCATTTGTTATAATACAACAATATCCATAATATCCATGGTGGCCAAATCTTATCAAATATGCCTGTGGTCACCCTTGTATACAGGAGGCTCATGTGAATATCCTTAAATTTATTAGTCACAATAGTATGTATTTTTACATAGTATTTATGCTTTTTGGCGCCCTTGTGGGTTATTACGAGAAGGTGCCGGTGTCGATTAAAAGACATAACGCAAAGTTGCAGACGTTGTGTCTTGTAGTGTTAATTCTTACTATCGGCTTTGAAATAGGAAGTAACGGCGAAGTGCTTCTGGCATTGAGAGCTATTGGACTTAAGGCAGCTGTAATATCTTTACTGTCCGTGTTGGGTACGGTGCTTTGCATAAATATTACAATCGGGGTTTTTTCGAAGAAAGGGATGAAAAACTCTTGACAATGGTTATCATTTCCTGCCTTTTGATTGGTATATTTTTGGGGTACTTTTTAGGCATGCCTTTAAATGGCTTAACTGACTATGTGATCACTTTTTGTTTATTAATACTACTTTTTTCAGTAGGCATAGATCTTGGCAGTAACAAAGAGTCATTCAGGGACATAAAAAATAATGGCTTAAAGCTTTTTATTGTTCCTATAGGCACGATATTGGGTACTGCGATTGGTTGCATCGGGACATCTCTAATATTGAAGATGCCATTGAAAGAATCTTTAGCCGTCGGGGCGGGTTTTGGTTGGTACTCACTTTCTGGGGTCCTTATTGCGCAAATGTATAGCGTTGAACTTGGAATGGTAGCCTTTCTTTCCAATGTGATAAGAGAGATTATTGCCTTAATATCCATACCATTTATTAGCAAGCGCGTAGGCGCCTTAGAAGCAATAGGGATTGCGGGAGCTACCGCAATGGATACTTTGTTGCCCGTAATTGTGAAGAGTAACACTCCAGACGTAGTAATATATTCATTTGTGTCTGGAGTTTTTCTTACCTTGCTTGTGCCTATCTTAGTGCCTGTTATATTAAGTTTATAAAATATGTGAAGTGCCGAGCAACATAATCGTTGGTAATTTGAGATTTAATTCATCTGACATGTAACAGGGCGAATGCTATGTGCTTATTATGCTAAACAATGTCGACTGGAGGATGAAGTATCTATGTTTTTTCTGTCTGTGGCGGCTACGATGATTTTTGTTATTTCTGTAGGTGTTATGGCTTCCGGGAAGAAAATAGACGAAGAAGAATATTCCTTAGCTGGCAGGAAGGCCAATCCCTTTGCAGTTTCCGGAATATTGCTTGGCGCACTGATAGGAGGAGCCTCCACCGTTGGAACGGCCGAGATGGCTTACGTTTATGGTTTGTCTGCCTGGTGGTTTACGTTGGGCGGAGGAATTGGCTCACTACTTTTAGCCCTTTTTATTGCTGAGCCTTTAAGAAAATCAGGGGTGACTACGTTGGCTCAATTTTTATCCAGGCATTACGGTTTGCAGATGAGCCGATTAGCGGCAGTAGGTTCCATCATCGGGACTCTTATAGCAGTTGTGGCGCAATTTCTTGCCTCTTGCGCTTTGTTATCCGCTATTGTGCCCTTACCCTATTGGGCGTTAAATTTACTCGTCGCCTTTCTCATTTTGGCCTTCATTTATTCGGGAGGAACTAAAAGTTATAGCGCCATAGGACAGGTAAAGCTCGTCTTGCTTTACTTTACCCTTATTGCCTGCGCCGTGTTTGCCTATAAATTAGGGCATACTCCACGTGCTCTTGTTAAAGACTTGCCAAGGTTTCCATTTTTTTCGCTCTTTGCCAGAGGAGTCTTTAAGGAATTAAACGCCTGTTTGTCCTTGATACTTGGCACGTTAGGCACGCAAATTTATGCCCAAGCTGTTTTGTCGGCCTCAAGTGAAAAAACGGCCAAACGGGGCGCTTTGTTATCGGCAATTCTGATGCCTCCGATCGGGCTTCTTGGAATTTGGATCGGACTTGCGCTACGTAGAGAAGGCGTGGTCATAGAGCCCTCCCAGGCCCTTCCGTATTTTTTATATACATACTTTCCGAAGGCTTTAAGCGGTGTGGCTTGGGCGACACTTTTTATCACATCCTTGGGCACGGCGGCCGGGCTGTCTTTAGGCGTGGCGACTACAATATCTTATGATTTGTACGTATCCTTCAAGAAGCTCTCATCGAGTAGGACGATTCTTGTGATAAATAGGTTAAGCTTGCTTTGCGTGATTGTTGTAGCTTTTATAACAAGTCTGAGGGCTGCCGATTCGCTTATTCTGCAATGGAGTTATTTGAGCATGGGACTTAGAGGTGCAGGTGTTTTTGTACCCCTAGTTGCGGCTGTTTTTTCTTTCTCGCTTTCTCCCGGGATGGCTTTTATGTCAGGTGTTGCAGGCATAACTATAGCCTGTCTGTGGCCTATGTTAAAACTTCCCGGAGAAGGGATCTTAATTGGCGTGTGCGTTTCTGCCATGATCGCACTTTTCGGCATTTATAACAGCAAAAAAGCCCGCATCAAATAACACAAAGCGGGCTTTTAGCTTAAATTCAAAGGCCGGGCCAAGGTTTAAGGCTATCCGCTCACTGCTGAAAGTTGAGTAACGATTCCAGCTAGCCAGTTCGCCTGTTGCGTCAGTTGAGCTAGAACGGTCTCCATCTGCGTGTATTGTTCTATCAACCCCTTTTCTTTGATGGCTAAGCGTTGTTCGAAATCTGCGATGCGTTTATCTATAGTAGTGATCCTATTGTTTAAATGATTTATCTCGCTTGCGACTCGTCCTTTGGTCGCTGTCGTAGAGCCTACGACAATGGGAACATTGTCAACGATGTTTCCGATAAAGTTATCAAATTTTGCCGTTACAGTCGTCATAAGCGAAGCTACGTCTTC
The DNA here is from genome assembly GCA_012518015.1 of Synergistaceae bacterium. Lineage (GTDB taxonomy): Bacteria > Synergistota > Synergistia > Synergistales > Acetomicrobiaceae > Acetomicrobium. The sequence goes on along the minus strand of JAAYTM010000130.1, from coordinate 2,966 downwards.
TGAATTTGCTATCATGGCATCCATGAATTTATCGGCATCAAATACGAGCTTGCCGCTTTTCCCATAATCGGCCGCTTCGGTGGTTATTCCGATCTGAGACAGCATTTTAAAGGCACCTTCCGTTGCTATGGGATCGGAGATAAGAGCGCGCATTCTGGATTTTGTTTGCCAAAGCAGGGGATCTCCTCGGAGCATTCCTATTCTCTTTTGGTAATCTTCCGTTGGGTCTTCTATAGGTTTTTCCGATACCCTGATATTGATCCAATCTATGGCAGCATTATAGGCTTCCACGAAATCGTTTATTGCATTTACGGCCTTTTCGGCATCGAGCACTATATCAGTTACCACATGCCCAACTCCATTTAACTTAAAGGTAAGGCCTTCAACCAAGTCGCTGATTTCATTGCTCGATCTTTGGACTTCCAGTCCGTCTATTTTTAATAATGCGTCTTGTGCCGCTTTAATTTCGTGAGTAAAATTTCCTTCGCTCCAAATTTCAAGGGCACTTAAAATGTCGTCATCGTCATTAACGACTGTGATGGCATTGCTTTCTCCAGTATCGTTGCTCGTAAGTATCAACTTGTTGTCCAAGATCCTTGCAGTAATGCCTAAAGGTAATTCTTCCTCAGTGGTAGCGGAGTTAATTTTCTCCGCTAATGACGATAAAGTATCGCTTTCGATTACTTCGATCTCAGCCTCATTTGCTCCCACTTTAATTGTGAAATTTCCCTCCAAACCAAGGGCAGCTGAAGGGTCGTCTACTTTTTTGCTTGCCACGCTGTGTGCTTGCGCAAGCTGCTCGACTTCAATATCGTATCTTGCAATTTCAGCGTCGGCCGTTGCCGTTATGCTCAGGACGGATGAAGGATCTAAAGAGCTGCCAATGTTAGCAATCTCTGCAGTTTTTGCCAGATAAGTGGAAGACAGCTTAAGTGGCGTTAAAGTTGAGCGCAGTGTTTTGAAATTTGCGCTAAATTCATTGTAAAGGTCTATCCTAAATTCAAGTTTTTCTTTTTCTGAAGTCCAAACGTCAGCGATTTTACGCTCTCGTTCCATGATCTTGTCTATCATAGTTCCCCAGTCTATGCCCGAAACAAGTCCAGTAACCTGAAAAAGGGGATTACTCATAGTCATAGAAGTATTCCTCCCTTACTTGTAGCCTCTGTACTATACTATATAAAACTATACTATATAAACAATCGGCATTTCTTGCTTTATTCTTGAATGAAAGTAAGAAGTTTTTAGGGACTTTTTAAAATTTGCTTCCCTTAGTAGTGCGGGCAATTTGTTTACTTGCTCCAGATGATAAAATATTTTAGGCATGATAGGATTAGATTATCTTAATTTTTAATACGGGGGAAACTTTGTGAAAATAGATCCACAGAAAATTAAAAAGGTGCTCGTAATAGGGCTTTCTTGCCTTGGCGATATGGTGATGGCATCGGCTGCTCTGTGGAATTTAAAGCTCTTTCTGCCGAACGCCAAATTTACGGTATGGGTTGGTCCCAGGGCCTTGGGAGCTGTTTCAGGAGATCCCATGTGGGATGAAGTTATGATTTACGACAGAGGGGGAGAGTTTGCCGGATTTAAAGGCAGGATAAAAGCTTTAAAGCTTATGAGATCTGGCAAATACGACTTAATCATAGATTTAAGATCTACGATTATGCCGCCCTTTTCTGGGGCACGCTATTCCCCCCTGTGGGGTTTAAGGGAGGTCTTTCTGCCCAAGACCTTACATGAAGCAGAAAGGACATTACAAGCCATGACCTCCCTCGGGGTGCCGATAAAAATTAGACAGTTAAGATTCTACATTCCCCAAGAGCTAAGAAAACTCGTCAAGGCAAAGCACTCTGATAAAGTGCGCGGAAGGAAACTCGTAATATTTAATCCCGGCGCGAATTGGCCTCCAAAGAGATGGCCGATACGCAATTTCATTGAACTGGGCAATCTGCTAATTTTGGAACATGGTGTTGTAATAGGCGTGATAGGGTACTCAGAGGAAGAACAAAACTTAGGCAGGCAAGTTTTAGACAATCTCCCTTATGACGATACTCTTGATCTTACGGGAAAAGTGCCTTTAAGAGAGTTAGGTGCTTTGCTTGAAACGTCCTCCTTATTTGTCACCAATGACACCGGTACGTTGCACATAGGCAGCGCTGTTGGTGTTCCTATGGTCGGGCTCTACGGTCCTTCTAGTCCTGAGAGGTATGGTCCTTGGGGAACGAAGCATCGAGTGGTCGCCCCTCCCATGTCATGCGCTCCTTGCGTCGGTAAATCCTGCTTATATGATGATTTTGCCTGCATATCCAAAATAAGGGTAGATGACGTATTCGAGGCATGCGAAGAACTTTTAAATTAGGAGGAGGGATATCGCGATTGATAAAGTTGATAGAAGAACAAATCAATGCTTCCGTTGAGCTAAATAAACTACTTTTAAAAGACGATTTGCTTGAAGCTGTGAAGAAAGCTGCCGATCTGGTTATAGGAGCTTACAAAGAGGGAGGCAAGGTATTGTTTTGCGGTAATGGGGGCTCCGCTGCGGATGCTCAGCATTTGGCAGCCGAATTAGTGGGAAGGTTTAAAAAAGAAAGAAGGGCACTTCCGGCCATGGCCTTGCATGTCAACACGAGTGCTTTGACCGCTATAGCAAACGACTATAGTTACAATGACGTCTTTGTCAGGCAAGTTGAGGCCTTCGGAAGGCCCAAGGACGTATTGATTGGAATTTCTACGAGCGGCAAGAGCGAAAACATCCTGAGAGCCCTCGCTTTGGCCAAAGAAAAGAGTTTAAAGACGATCGGCTTTACCGGAAAGAACGTGGCTAACATGAGACCTTTGTGTGATGTGCTTTTAAGTGTTCCATCTGAAGATACGCCAAGGATACAGGAAGTTCATATGTTGTGGGGGCACATAATTTGTGGCTTGACGGAGGGCGAACTTTTCGATGGCAAATAACGAAAGATTGG
>JAAYTM010000188.1 GCA_012518015.1 Synergistaceae bacterium | reverse complement strand
ACTCTCCCTTAAACCTCACGCCTATTACACCTTCTGTAACGGTCGTATCGTAGTCGCCGTAGGTGTAGCCGTTGGTCTCGGTATAACCGCCTCGGTCAAAATGTCCTACGTTAATTCCTATTTCAGGTACAATTTCCCAATTGGAGTTTTCTCCTATTTCTTTGACTACATATCCTGCACGGATGTCGTTGGTGATCGCCCAGCTGTCAAAGCTTGCCCTGGCATCTCCGTCTTTTTGCCTTCTGAAGCTGTCATGGTCGGTGGTCCTGTAGGTCAAGGTATCGGAGATGATCCACTTATCGTAGCGCTTGCAGATGTAAGCTCCTATGTGCCAGCTGTCCTGTTCTTCCCAGTCTGAGGATGCAGGAACTACGTCAGTAAAGTCGATATCCTTTTCGGTATAGCCTGCATAGATGCCCCATACTGTCTTTTCATCTGTCTTTTTGTCGAAGCCAAAGCTCAAGCCCTTTGTGTCGGATTCATAGCCCAATGGACTTCTGCCGGCGGGGTCTCTGTCCGTCTTGTTTGCAAGAAAGTGAGCGTAATATACCTTTTTGCCTGCTTCTAAATTGTCTATCTCACTTGCTACATCTTGTAGGTGGTTTGCCATGATCCAGCGAAGGAGAGACCAGTCCTCTATGGCGGAGACTAAACCAAGGGCCTGTTCGGAGAAGGCGTAATCTACCAAACTAGTATAATACCAGCTGCTTCCTGAAACCCACTTTGGCTCGTATATGGTGTAGAAGCCTTTCGGGTCGATGTAAGAGATGCTATTGAAACTTCCTTCCCTTTCTCCTGCGACATATATATAAGTGTACTTTCCAGGCAGCGGGTAGCCCGTGTAGTCTATAGTGAGGTTCCCAGCAAATTTAGCTGCACCGCCAGCCTCATTGCTAACTTTAAGTGGATAGCCTGCATTGGGATCTGAAGGGACGTAGACGTGCAATGAAGCACCTGTTTCCTGGGTGTAAGATGACGTTTCAAAGGTGGCGTTGGGGGCGACCTTTATGGTCTTTCCGCTTTTGTTCTCGAACTTGGACAGGGATGAACCATCCTCAAAGATAACTGCACCCGTGCCGCTATGGGTAAACGTGCCGAAGTTTTTCACAACTGCCGAGAGGTCTTGGCGCATGTTGACCTCTAAGCTGGACGTATCGTCTCCTTCCAAAATATGGGAATTGGCAAGTTTAGTTTCGTCTTTAAGGATTACGGAGCTGTTGTCTTTTGCCGTGACTGCATTTCCATGTAGGCTGTCTAAGGTGCCAGAGTTGGTGAAGGCGCTGTTATTTACGAAAACCGCATGGGCATTTGCTCCTTTGACCGTTATAGTGCCGCTGTTTGTGGCGGTGGAGCCATTATCGACACTCATGCCATGGGCATCTTCACCACGCGTGGTTATGCTGCCGCTATTCGTGACCGTGGAGTTTAAGCCACTGGCGTACATGCCATAGGCAAGAATACCGTGGGTGGTTATGCTATCTCCGCCTTCGTTCGTAGCCGTAGAGTCATATTGGGCGAACATGCCATGGGCGCCTTCACCATACGTGGTTATGCTACCCCCGATTTTGTTCGTGGCCGTGGAGCCGTTTATGGCGTATATGCCGTGGGCTTCTTCGCCATGTGTGGTTATGCTACCTCCAGTTTCGTTCGTGGCCGTAGAGTTGCCTGCAACCAACATGCCGTAAGCATTAGTACCCCCTGTAGTGATACTGCCACTGTTCGTGGCCGTAGAGCTATGATCGACCCCCATGCCTGCGGCATACCTGCCATAGGTGGTAATCCTCCCATTGTTGTTTGCGGTGGAAATAAAGATGTACATACCAAAGGCGCTTTCACCATGCGTGGTTATGCTACCTCCAATTTTGTTCGTGGCCGTGGAGCTTTTAGAGACGGTCATACCAGAGGCACCTGCACCATACGTAATTATATTGCCTCCATTTTCGTTAGTGGCTGTTGAGTTGTCTTCAACCCACATTCCGCAAGCATTAGTACCCTCTGTAGTTATATTGCCTCTGTTAGTGGCTGTGGAGTTGATAAGGGTGAACATGCCGTGGGCTATTTGACCCCTTGTCGTTATATTGCCTTCGTTCGTGGCAGTGGAGCCTTTTACGGCGTATATGCCGTGGGCTTCTTCGCCATGTGTGGTTATACTGCCCACTGTTTCATTCGTAGCTGTTGAGTGGTCATAGGCAAATATGCCATGGGCATATTTGCCATAGGTGGTTATAATTCCGCCTCTTTTATTCGTGGCTGTGGAGTTGAAAGTGGTGTACATGCCGTAGGCAAATTGTCCTTTGGTATCTATGATGCCGCTGTTCGTGGCCGTGGAGTTGTTGTCGGCCCGAATGCCACAATCTAAATGTCCCTCAGTGGTTATGCTACCTCCGCTTTTGTTCGTGACCGTGGAGTAGAGGTTAGCGGCCCAGATGCCGTAGGCCTCATAACCATACGTGGTTATGCTACCTCCACCTTCGTTCGTGACCGTGGAGTAGGGCATAGCGGCATAGATGCCGTGGGCTCGCTGGCCATGGGTGATGACCCTGCCGAAATTTGAAGCAAAACCTCTATCTGGCAAGTGCATACCGAATTTACCATCTGGGTATGTCTCAATCATACCGTAGTTTATGCAGTTAGGGTCCACGCGGTCCCCTTCGAGAGTATCATTTATGGTGGTACCTGCTGGATTTACTTTTACTGCTAAAGCCGTGTCGGAGCAAAGCAACGATATCATGACGATAAAAAGAAAAGACAAAAAAACAAGAAGTTTTCGAAACTTCCTCACATTTTGCATTGTTCAAACCTCCTCTCTCGATTACATTCTCAATGCGTATCGTCTTCAAAGGCTTTTCTGAATCCATTTCTTTTCATAGGCTTTCTCTATTTCCTGGTGCGTGAAAGGCTTATCGCGAAAGAACTAAAGGCCCGCCAGATTCACATATTAAAATCCGCCGGGCTTATGTATCAGGAGAAGAGAATGAGGATGGAACTTCAATTAACTTAAATTAAATATAACTTCATACATGACCTTGACTTTTGGCCTGAACCCCCCTTCTTTTATGGCCCATGCATGGCTATGTCTAAAAAATAACAAGATAAAAAATAAATAATATAAAGGGAATATTTCGTTCTGGTAGGCGAGTAGTACAAATGATATCATCGGACGCCCGGCATCGGCCCACTTCCAATACACGTTGCTTCGGTAAAAGCAAGGCGCAAAGAAGTTAAAGGCCTACCCCTATTAGTCGCTTCCTCTTAAAAACCTTCATAACTAGAGACATTAGGCAATCTACGAGGTAATGGAAGGATGTTTTATATTTTGAGCTCTTCAAATTGATATAAGTTATTAAAGCACATCAGGTTTAGAAATGTCAACTACGCCGGTTAAATTTCACCCTCCAGGTATTGCACAAGGACATGCGTTATGCTAGTATTAATCGCGTCAAGGGGCGGGAATAGCTCAGCAGGCTAGAGCGGCGGCCTTCCAAGCCGCAGGTCGCGGGTTCGAATCCCGCCTAATGCTGTAAATCCAGTTCCTGACAGTCTTCTTGGCCTGTCGGGAATTTTTTTTTGCCAATTTAGGAGCGTCGGCCTGTGTTTTATATAGCAGCGATTTAAATGACTCCTAAAAATCCGCATATTTCCGAAATGTAAGGT
>JAAYTM010000129.1 GCA_012518015.1 Synergistaceae bacterium | reverse complement strand
GGGTAAGGCTTGAAGTAAATGGATAATATATCATATTGGGCTCCTAAACCTTCCGTGATGGAAGAAATATCGTATTCATCGGAAAAACAGTGGCAAAAACCAAGGCGTCCCTCGATTACGCCCTTTGGACCTGTTAGGCCTTCCTTGGCCAATAGTGCAGTCAAGATTCCGTTTCTTGCCGCGTTTCCTGGATGTAAATGTTTTACCAGAGAACCGTCAATTTCGTATTGATTTATGCCAGAGGCCAAGCTTCCGGCAAGCCCTAGGGCATTGGTTATTTCTTCGATGTTAAGGCCTAAGACTTTGCTACAGGCAGCTGCCGTGCCAAAGTGAGCAATCGTTCCTGTAGGATGGAATCCTCGAAGGTAGTGGTGAGGGTTCATCGACTTTCCGATCCTTATCGATACCTCATAGCCAACCGCTATAGCGGTGATCAAGTCTTGAGCAGTTTTTCCTTCGGCCTCGCATATGGCAAGCGACGCCGGTACGATGGAGGACCCCGGATGGTAGGTCGCATGCCTTGAGCCGTCGTCCAGCTCAAGGGCGTGTGCTGCGATGCCATTTGCAAAGGCAGCCGTTTGAGGAGACCGCATTAGGGTGGTCCCTATTATGGTTGCGGTTTGTGGCTCTTCCAGAGTCTTTGCGTAACTTTGCGCGACCTTGCCGGACTTTGAGTGAAAACTTCCGGCTATGATGGCTCCGCAAGTATCCATCAGGCATCGTTTAGCCTGATGGATAACCTCTTTTGGCAAATTTTCGTAAGTTGCGTCATGTATGAAATCTGCCAAAGTTTCGGCGATGGTCTTGCTCATTGTTACTCCTCCCAGGGTATTTCAAGCGAAAAGAGGGGAGCATACTGCTGACAGCCGTAAACGTCAGTTTCAGACGGGCCGCCACTTGCTATCGGACGTCGATAGTTGGCTTTAATTCCCATGCCGGGATCAAAGAACATGAAATCTAAGATCTTTTCAGGTTCAACGTTATAAGCTTTAGCTATCGCTTCCCTGGTGATGACTCCGCTTTTTTTGACCTTTTCGTAAATTTCCCTATCGTCGAATATGATTTCAAGGGTTATCATGAAGCTTCCGGCATTTTTGCTCCTTACAGTTCGCGCCAAATCACAAATATTTTTTGTCTTCATGAACAATACCTCCCAAAGTGTTCAATGATATCATCGAAACTCTGCTTTTCAGTCTCTTTTTCTATCACTATTTGCCATAGGTCCTCTAAAAACTCTTTCGGATAATAAGGTGATAACATTGCTTCTAATTTTTCCTTGAGGTCTCCGTCGCTTACCGGATTTTCCGGTTCTCCCTTGGCAACGGGGATGTATTTTTCAAAGCTTCTTCCGTCCTTTAAAACTACTTTCATGTGAGCACCCCTTTCTTCGGGGTACAGGTCATTTAATTTTTCATCTTCTATTACACGAACTTTTTCTGCCAAGGAGATGAGCTTCGGATCACTTAACGTCTCAGGTGTATAGTCTTGTAGCGTGACGTTTCCTCGAGTCAACGCTATTGCTACGGCAAAGGGCAGGCTAAACATAGCCTCTTGCTGGGTCTTTGGCACCTGTATCCGGCCAACTTCCACGATGCCAAGCCTGTAAGTTTTGACTTCGATGGATTCTATATCTGCCAGGTCACAGTACAGCGTTTCCCTGGCTTCTCGTGCCAGGTCTATGGCGGCATGACAATGTCTGCAAGTTGGATAAAGTTTCGTGTAGGTGTAAAGAATCTCAAATCGCGAGCCCAGATCACCAACCAGGGCTTCTTCGGAATAATTCGAGTCGCACATTGCCTTGAGCCAACCGTGTTCACCCTCAAACAGAGTTCTCGGAGCCTTTGCTCCGCGCTTCGCCAGGTCGGCTGAAAGGACACCTGCAGCAGCAGCCTTTCCCGGTTGAAGCGGCTTTGCGCCCGGATGGTCGTGAAGCATTTCTTGTAATCCTGCGCTTTGAAGGCCTCCCATGGATATGGCGTATGCCGTTTCCGTCGAATCCAATCCTAAAAGTTTCGCGCATGCCGCTGCAGCTCCGAGAGCTCCACACGTTCCCGTTGAGTGAAATCCTCTTTTAAGGTGTGCAGGGTTTATCGCTCTTGCCGCTCGAAGCATCATGTCGTAACCGATGACTATGGCTAAAAGAATTTCGGCGAAGGAGCTTTTTTCCCTCTCGGCCATTGCCAAAACGGCAGGTATTATGGCCACGGCAGGATGTGACGTTCCCCATCTGTGTCCGTCGTCCAGTTCTATGGCGTGAGACATTACACCCATGCCAAGGGCTGCGTTCATGGCAGGCATCTTTTTGCCAATGCAAAGCAACGTCGATTCTTCTTTGCCGCCAAGTTCTACAAGATAAGGATTAACCGCTTTGGCTAATTCGCCGACGAAAAAACCGGCGGCAAGCTCGCCCAATAAGTCGACTAACGAACGTTTGGCCTTATTTATAACCTTAAGCGGGATGTCATCGTACGAAATCGACGCGTAATAATCGGCTAATTTACAAAGCAGCGTATCTTTTATGTTAACGGCCGAGCCCATTTTTACTTTCCCCTTACTGTTTCAAAGGAAAACCTGAATATCTTGTCATCCAAAGGATCATCTAAGCGCAAGAGATGGTCTATCGTCCATCTGTAGCATTTATTCCTGGGATATAGAGGTTCGTCCGTCAACAAAGCGACTGATCCTCCAGATGCATTCATCTGTCCCGGATAGCTCATGTAGAAGAAACGGAATTTCGCACACTTCGCGACGGAAGTGGCCAACTCTTCGTCTTTAGATATGGCCTCTATGACGATGGCAAGTTCGTGGCTTGTAATTTGTTCTTGAGGTTCAAAATCTTTCATGATCGCGTTTTTGCCGTAAACATGGAAGTAGAGATCGTAGTCTTTGTCTCTGTGGGGGCCTATTATATCGGAAACTTTTGCTCGAGTATCTTTTAAGATCTGGTCTATGTTAGCTATGGCCCTTGTATCCCTTATGCCTACCAAATGGTAAACCCTGTAGCCTACCTCTCCGGCCCCTTCAAGTTTAACTTTATAAGAGCCATCGGGTGAAGGGAGAAATTTACTGCCATAAACTCTAGTGATGCGGTCCGTTTCCGCCACATACTCGCATTCGTGCATGTCAAGAATGCCACCAGGCACACCTTGCACAAAGGGGTTTGTCCTTTCGTACATGGAGTGAGCGGCGACGCTGTGAGGCGTTGCACGTTGCGCCGGGTGCATCGGTTCGATGGAGAAGTATTCCTTGGTGACGGTCGCTATGATGGACTCTTTGACCATCTGAGGCCAGCAAACCAAGGATGCACATTCCGCCGCCTTGCCCATGTGCAAGCTTATGCCCCTGGGAAATCCCTTAAAGATGGGATAAGCGGCTAAAACGGCGTCATCACAGGCTCTGCCTGCCAGTATTACATTTGCGCCTTGCTCCAAGGCATGAATTATTTGTTCTACGCCCATGGATGCCGTGACGTTTGTAGTTTGGTCTAAGATTTCCTCGGTGAGTTCGTAGGGGGCATCAAGAGGTTCGATGTCTTTTAGCCTTTTTTTGAGTTCGTCTTTGTTGACTTGTGAGTAAATTAAAGCCATTTTGAAGGGTTCCAGCTTGTGTTTCTTGGCCAGCCTTCTTATAATATCTGCGTACCTGTCAACCGTCTTATCGGTCCCGGTGGTGCTGCATGAACCGACGATCATGGGAACGTTTCTTTTTCTGCTTTCCACTAAAAGAAGCTCTAAGTCGTGTTCTTCCCACTCGATTGGGTTGTGAGGCATGTCGGCGCCCAAGAATGTTGGACCTGCATCAGCAGTCCCAGCGTCTGCGGCAAAGCAATCAATTTGGCGCTTAAGCCCTTCGTTGAAAGATCCCTCTTCGATGATGTTATCGCCCAAGTTCCCAGTAGATACTAACAATGAAATTTTTTCCAATTCGATCCCTCCGATCGCGTCGTAATGCTTTTCGTACATAAGTAATAAATAACGGATACCTATTTCCACTCAGCAAAAAGCTTATCATGCATATTATATTTAGTCAATATTCAAAGAGAAGACAAATTGTGAAAAAATTCTGCCGTATCCTTCATACAGCATTATAAAGAAAGTAACATCATTATGATAATTGGCCATACCCTGTTTGGCTTTTCCTTTGAACGAATCATTAAACTAATTGGGGTTTTCTTAAATGATGAATCCTGAAATCCTGCCTCGGAGAGAGCAAATAAAAACCGGAAAGGTAATATAAGAATTATTTATTTACTTAGCTATTTATTGTTTCTCAGTTAGCTCAAGTAACGCCTATAACATTAAGATATATTTGCGAAGAACAGGTTGTTTTGCTATTGACAAAAAATTTATACGTGGTATTTTTTTATTGACTTATGGAAATTGATTTCCAATCTTGCATGCTTTAAACATTTTTCTTCATTAAATCCTTTTTAATCATTGTACAGTACTTTGACTCGCGTAACGTTTATTTTAAGATAGTAAAACGACAGGAGTGCATAGACGTGGGAAAAACGATTGTGGAAAAGATCATTTCCAAGCACCTAGGCGAAGAAGTAAAGGCTGGAGATTTCTGCGTAGTGCCCGTCGATATGTTAATGTGTCACGACTCTACGGGCCCCCTTGCCATAAAGGCCTTCAGGGAGTTCGAAAAGGATCGTGTATGGGATCCGACCAAAGTCGTTTTCGTCTTGGACCACGCTACGCCAAGCCCCAACGAAAGAGTCAGCGGTTTGCATGACATGTTGCGAAGCTTTGCAAAGGAGCAAGGCATACAGCTTTTTGACGTAGGTGAGGGCATTTGCCATCAACTGGTGTTAGAAAAAGGATTAGTTCTTCCGGGCGACATCGCCCTTGGGACGGATTCCCACACATGCACTTACGGCGCGGTGGGAGCTTTTTCTTTCGGCATTGGATCGACCGATGCAAGCGGTGTTTTGCTAACGGGAAAGCTATGGTTGAAAGTTCCTCATACGATTAAACTGGCAATAGACAACAAGTTGCAGCAAGGTGTATATCCGAAAGATCTTATCCTTCATATTATCGGCTTATTAAAATCGGACGGAGCGGACTACCTTTGCATTGAATTTGCTGGCGAATGTATCGATGACATGCCCATGGGAGAAAGGATGACTTTGTGCAACATGGCCATAGAGGCTGGCGCAAAGGGTGGAATAGTGGCACCCGATGCCAAAACCCTTGAATGGGTCCGCAATCGTTCATCTCGCTCTTTTGTTCCTCAGAAAAGCGATGAAGATGCTTATTTCATCGACGTCCTTCGCATTGACGCGGCAAAGCTGGAACCCCAAGTCGCCTTTCCTCACACCGTTGACAACGTTCACCCCATTACAGATGCAATTGGCACTCCAATTCAACAAGTCTTTATAGGAACATGCACCAACGGGCGCCTGGAAGATTTAAAAGAAGCAGCGGCGATTTTAGGCGGCCGTCGTGTTCACAAGGACGTGAGACTCCTCGTTTGTCCTGCTTCCAGGCGAATTTTGATTGAAGCAACCAAAGAAGGCGTCATTTCCTCCTTGCTCGAAGCAGGAGCTACTATAATCCCGCCGGGCTGTGGGCCTTGCCCGGGGACCCACTTAGGTGTCCCGGGAGACGGTGAAAACGTGATATCTACCGCAAACAGAAACTTTAAAGGCCGTATGGGAAACAATAAATCAAATATATATTTGGCCTCTCCCGCGACATGTGCCGCTTCCGCGATCGAGGGGAAAATAGCTGACCCGAGAAAATACTTACACTGAACCGATCTAAAAGAAAGGTGATAACAGATGAGCGACTTTTCATTAAAAGGACGGGCCCACAAATTTGGAGATGACATCAATACTGACTACATCATAGCAGGCAAATACACCAAAACGTTAAACTTGAGTGATTTGGCAACTCATTTGTTCGAGGATATCGATCCTGATTTTTACAAAAAAGTAAAACCCGGAGATGTAGTCGTGGCAGGAAGAAACTTCGGCTGCGGTTCTTCCAGAGAACAAGCACCCGTTGCGATAAGAGAATCGGGCATTTCAGCTGTTTTGGCGAAGTCCTTTGCGAGGATATTTTTTAGAAATGCAATCAATATCGGACTTCCAGCCTTGATTTGCGATACGGATGAAATTAACAAAGGTGACGAATTGGAGATTGACCTAGAAAAAGGAATTGTTTTTAACGTCACCCGCAATAAAGAGATTTCAATGGAACCGATGCCTGCCATCATGAAAGACATCTTAAAAGAGGGTGGATTGGTGTCATTTTTAAAGAAACACGGCGATTTTATCAAGAAAGCCAATTAATCTGATCTAATTCGGGCGAAAAATAATCGTCCTTTATAAAAAAATTGTAAAAATGAAAGTAAACAGCATTTAGGCTATAGGGTAGTTAAAAGGGTAGGATTTTTTGCTTAAGTTTGGAAGCAATATAAAAATATCATATTAAAAGGAGGAGGAAAGTATGAGAAAGAGAGGATTTTGGATTGTCTTCGTTGTTATGTTCGCACTTCTTTTAACTTCGCCAGCGATGGCTCAGAAACATTATCTCAACATGGGAAGCACTTCATCTACTTCGGGAGTATATGCTTGGTGCGTCGCGACTGCAAATGTGGTAAACAAGGCCGAAAACGATATCCAGGTTACTGTTATTGAAAGCGGTGCAGCATTAGACAACTTGCGTAAGATCAAGGAAGGGGTTTTTGATTTCGCACTATGTGTTGACCTGCCTTCCGCTTTTCAAATGGTAAAAGGCATGGATACCTTTGAAAAAGAGCAGTGGGGAGACATCCGGTGGCTTTTTATGCGCAACATCACCGCTGATCGTCTGTACGTGAGGAAGGATTCAGGAGTCACCACATTTACCGAGCTGAAGGGCAAAAAATTCAGCCCCGGCATTCCCGGTTCCGCATCGGCAGAGTATATTCGTAAGTTCAACGAACTCTTGAGTGCTGGTATACAGCTCATTCCCGCAGCTTACGGCGATGCCATCGATGCCCTAAAAAACGGCGCTATAGTCGGATTGCAAAAGACATCTCCACTGGACAGCTTAGATGCCTCAATGATCGAAGTTAACTTGACTCTTCCCGTCACGGTCATTGGATATAGCGAGGACGACGTGGCAAAAATAAGGGAACGCTATCCTTACATGATTTTCTTGGAGACACCGAAGGGCAAAATTAAGCAACTGCCTGACGTAGGACCAGTCGTGGAAGAGTGTGCAATAGTTGGAGCCGTAGCTTCAACAAGGTTGCCCGAAGAAGTGGGATATGAGATCGTAAAAGCTTATGTCGAAGGTCTCGAAGAAGTAGCATCGGCATATCCTGCCATAAAGGGATGGGACCCGGTAGCCGATTTCTTTGAAAACGTTCCTCCCGGCGGAGAAATTTACGCCCATGCAGGCTTGATACGTTATGCTCAAGAGAAGGGCGTAGAAGTCCCTGAAAGATTCATTCCACCTGAGTACAAAAAGTAGGCAGAAGTAGCTAAGACAGGTTTGGCAGCCGACGTTACATTTTTAATTTCTAAGTACTTTCGTCGGCTGCCGTAAATGTGCCTAAAATAAAGGGGGATTAACAGTTTATCATGACTACTAAAGATAATATTGATGCTCCCGATATAAAGACTTCCATCATTTTTTGGACAGCAGTCGCGCTTTCTGTGGTACAGTTAACCGTACCCATATTCCTTCATTTGCTTGATTTGCAGCTGAGAGCTATCCATGTCGGCATCGGATTGTCGCTTGCCGTTTTAGTGTTTCCCTTTTCTAAGAGATATCGTGAAAACAAGTTAACTACTTTAGATATTGTTGAACTGCTCATCATCATTGCGGCGAATATAAACATATATTTAAAGACTCTTCAGATATACATGTACCCCGGAAGTGCAAGAACAATCGATTTGTTGCTCGGCATCGCGCTTGCCATCGTCGTTTTAGATGCCACTAGAAGGGCCGTCGGGTGGGCCATTCCTATCATCGTAATCGGGTTGATATTTTATGCGCTGTTCGGTTATATATTCCCCGGCATGTGGAAATTGAGGGGCTTGTCGTGGAAGTTTGTCGTAAATTCTATTTACTTCTCACCGTTGGGTATATATGGAAGCGTAACAGCCATGTCAGCAACGTTCATCTCGCTTTTTATAATATTCGGATCGTTGCTGTCTGCAGGAGGCGGAGGAAAGACCTTTATAGACATCGCCTTTGCCCTTACTGGCAAATGGAGTGGAGGTCCTGCTAAAGCAGCCATTGTGGCCAGCGCGCTTTTTGGAAGCATATCGGGTAGCGGCGTGGCAAATGTCGCGGTGACTGGAAATTACACTATTCCAATGATGAAAAAACTGGGGTATCCTGCTGACTTTGCCGGAGGCGTTGAGGCTGTTGCCTCGACGGGCGGCGGCATAACTCCGCCTATAATGAGCATCGCTGCCTTTATGATGTCTGAGTTTTTGGGGATATCTTATTTAAAGATCATAGGTTATGCTATTATCCCTTGCGTACTTTATTACACTAGCATTTATGCCGGCGTACAATTTATGACTGGAAGGCTGGGGTTGGCTCCCATACCGGAAGACGAAATCCCGAATTGGAAAGATATACTGACTTTCAGGCGACTTTCCTGTCTTGTAATTCCGATAGCTATTTTGTTGGGATTGATAGCCGTTGGAAGGCCGCTTCTCACTGCGGGTTTTTATACCTGCCTTTCTACTATAATACTTATGCTTATAAACGATATACCTATGAAAGGGATAAGGGCAAGTCTTCGCAACATGCTTGATGCATTGTACGACGGCGGTGTAAGTCTTGCGAGGATCGTTCCCATCTTGGTATCTGTGAGCATTTTGGTCAACATGGTTGGCATAACGGGCATCGCTCCAAAGATAAGCAGTTTGATCATGGAAGTTGGAAGAGACAATTTCATCATCGCCCTCATGATCGGCACAATCGTTCCTTTTCTTCTTGGCACATCGCTTCCCGTCGTTCCCACTTATGTACTTTCCCTTTCCATCCTTGCGCCCCCACTGCTAAAGCTTGGTGCAGATGAGGTAGCATTGCACCTATTCTTCATTTACTGGTCTTTGCTCGGAGGGATTACGCCTCCCACTTGTACTCAAGCTATAGTCGCGGCCGGTATTTCTAAGGGAGATTGGTTTAAAACCGGAATTAACGCGATGAAGTTGGGTGCCGTTGCCTTCATAATGCCATTCTTCTTTGTGTGGAATCCGGCCTTTGTAGGTCGCGGTGCTCACCTGGAGGTCTTAATTTGTGCTGTAACGGGATTTTTAGGAGCAATCTTTATGGCTTACGGGTTTTTTGGGTATATAGACAGTAAGATAAACCTTATTTTTAGGGTCGTGTTTTTCCTTGGAGGGCTATTATTGCTATTCCCGCATCATTTGTATTCCTTGGCAGGACTGACTCTTGCCATCGTAACGTTAATAATTGAAAAAATGATGAATAAAAAAATCAACCTGGAGGGGTTATCAGCATGAAAAAGTCTACGCTATTAAAGAATATGATCATGGAAAAGAAAGCCCTTGTTTGTCCTGGCGCGCATGACGTAATGTCTGCCAAGCTCATAGAGCGTGCGGGATTTAAGGCTTGTCAGGTAAGTGGTTTTGGGCTTTCGGCGACCTATTTGGGGCTTCCGGATATGGCTTTTTTGTCCTTCGCTGAGGCCTTAAACTTTTCTAAAAACATCATAGATGCGGTAAATATACCCGTCATGGTCGATGCGGACACGGGCTTTGGCAATGCAGTAAATGCCATGCGAGTGACTGAGGAGTTTATTAAAATCGGTGCAGCAGGCATGAATATAGAAGACCAAGTATTTCCGAAGCGCTGCGGACATCTTGAGGGAAAGCAAATCATTCCAATGGAAGAAATGGTGTTGAAAATAAAGGCATGCATAGAAGTCAAAAAGAAGTTGGATCCCGATTTTGTCGTTAACGCCAGAACTGATGCCATTGCAGTAAGTGGCGTAGAAGAAGCTATAAAGCGGGGTAATGCTTATGCAGAGGCCGGTGCTGATTTGATATTCATTGAGGCACCGCGCACCAGAGAGGATATAATAAGGCTGGTAAAAGAAATTAAGGCGCCGATCAGTATCAATCTGTTTGATGCCGTGAGCGGCGGCAAGACTCCGCTCATAGATATCGATGAACTGAAAGAAATGGGGGTTGCTCGAGTGAGCATTCCTGTAGGTCCTTTATTTGCAGCCGTAAAGGGCATGATGAATTACCTCGATGTGATAAAAGATGGCATTGCCGAAGGAAGAAACGATCTTGTCGTCCCATTTGCTGAATTTAAGGAATTGGTGGGCTTTAACAAATATCGAGAGCTTGAAAAGAAATTTCTGCCTGAATATATCCCTTAAGTTAAGGTGACTTCGTATTTCAGGCATGTAACGCAGGTTATTTCAGAGAATCCTTGTAGCGTTGTTTTATAAATCGTATAAATAATCGGAGGGCGTCAGGCGCAGCTTCCGGCACCCTCCGATTAGCTTTATATATTGATGTTTACGGAGATGGTATGTGGTGGAAATACGAATTGGCGATAACTTAGAGGAGTATCCTCCCACTGTTATAGAGATATTGAGAAGTCTTTATTTTTCCGAAGATCCGTTAACTTCTGTGGAGTTAAGGGATCAGTTGGCTAAATGCGGGTTCACTTTGGATGACAGAACCATTCGCTATCATTTATCTAATTTAGAAAAAGACGGCTTGGTAACGCGCTTGGGGAGAAAGGGAGTCTTGCTAACTCCGGATGGAAGTGAAGAGGCCAGGGCCATTTTTGTCTTCGACAGGATAGGCATGTCTTCCATGGAGACGGAAATGCTCATAGTGAAAAGCGATCTCGACCTTTGCGCCAACAAGGGAAAAGTCATCGTAAACATCACTTCTGTGCCAGAAGAAAGGTTTGACGAAGCATTATCCTTATTGAAGGAGATATCAAATTCCAACGTTATAGTATCACCTTTAGTGGCTATACTAGAGGGGGGCCGACGGATATGGAATTACAGGGTCCCTGAGGGGCAAAAGGCGATCCTTTGCCTTTCTTCTGCAAACTACGATGTAGTTTTGAGACGTTGTGGTGTGCACATAGAGACAATTGCTACAGGACTTTTTAGGTTGCAAAATTATGAGGGCAAGGGCTTCGTCGACATCATCTCTCACTCGGGGACCACTTTAAGCCCCGGTGAGCTTTTGATAAGGGGAGGGTTTACCGACGTAACTTCGGCTATGCGCACTGGGAGAGGATGCGTGACAGCAGCCATAAAGACATTTCCTTCTTTCATGTATGAGACCGTGATAGAGGCCGTCAAGAATTGCCGAAATGATAACATGAGAGGCCTTTTTGAAATCGGGTACCTCATGCCCCCGAAGTATCAAATGAGCGTCAAGGATCGGACTCGCGGCTACATGCTCGTCCTTGGAGGTGCAAATTACCTTGCGCCCTTACTTGAATGCGAGATTAGCACGACTCTTTCCATATCATCCGGCCTTTATGACATAGAAGAAATGCGGCCACCCCATAGCATGTAATTGAGAAGTTTAATTGTATAAGTCCTTATTATATTTATGCTTAAATGGCAAAATTGGCGATTAGGTTCTCTTATTTTGCTTAATGTGTGTAGTTTTGACTAAAGAATCAAATATACATACAGAAATGTCTCTTTATTTAATCTGATTTGATCCTATCATTTTGAAAAGTCTCAAATTCACGTACATTCTATGTCAGTGCAATAGTATGTCATATTGACAAAATAAAACCTCCTGTTTATAATTCTGAATAGTTGCTTCTAAGATGGAAAAATATTATGAAATTAAGCGGGGGTGATCG
Organism: Synergistaceae bacterium; assembly: GCA_012518015.1. Taxonomy (GTDB): domain Bacteria; phylum Synergistota; class Synergistia; order Synergistales; family Acetomicrobiaceae; genus Acetomicrobium. The sequence goes on along the minus strand of JAAYTM010000129.1, from coordinate 7,666 downwards.
TCCTTGCGAAAGGGGTTATTTGTAGGCGTTGTAATTGCAATTGTGTTGTTGGCTGTTGGTATGGCAACAGCTCAGGGAACGGTCAAGATCGGTTATTTGGCGGCGCTAACGGGTGATTGGGCGGCTTATGGTCAAACTGAGGTGAAGGCAGCTCAATTGGCGGCGGAAGAAATTAACGCTAAAGGCGGCGTAAATGGAATTAAGATCGAGATCGTTCCATACGACTTTCGCACCAGAGCCGAAGATGCGGTAAACGCAGTTAGAAGGATGATAGAACAAGACAAAGTCCACGTCATCATAGGAGCGAACACAAGCGGTATCAATATAGCCACGGCTCCGATCGTCAATCGTGCCGGTGTATCGCAAATTGCAACCGTAGCGACAAACCCCTTGGTTACCGTGGACGAAAGCGGAAAGGTTCGCCCCTATTCTTTCAGGATATGCTTCACGGACCCCTACCAGGGAAAGGTTCTCGCCTTTTTTGCCGCTCGTGAGATGGGAAAGAAAAAGGCGGCGATCCTTTACGATGTGGGTAGCGAATATTCTCAAGGCTTGCGAGAATTCTTCATCAAGAATTTCGAGCAATATGGTGGGCAAATGGTAGCAGATTTAGGCTTTCGAGGCGGAGTAGACGTGGATTTCAGGGCCCAGCTGACCGAGATCAGAAACTCGGGTGCGGACGTATTGGTCCTTCCAAACATGGGCAAGGAGATGGCCCTTACCATTAAACAAGCCAGAGAGCTGGGAATGAAGGATCTACTGATCATAGGCGGAGACGGCTATGGCGAGTTCATGTGGGAAATCGCTGGCGATGCGATGGAAGGTACTTACTGGGTAAACCACGTTGCCCCGGGAGATCCAGCAATGGAGCCCTTTTTCACAGCTTATCAAGATAAGTACAAAGATGAATGCAAGGAATTCGTCAACGGAGTCTTGGCCTATGATGCCGTTCACTGGGTAGCAAATGCGGTAGAAAGGGCGGGCAAAGCAGATCGTAAAGCTATTCGAGATGCCCTCGAGTCGACGAGTGGCGTTCAGCTTAATCACGCAACGCTGACGATCGATCCTGCAGACCATAATCCTAAAGATAAAGATGCCGTTATATTAGAGTGTAAGGACGGGAAATCAAGGTTCTTCATGAAGGTAAAACCGGAGTAGGAAGAATCGCAAATCGCTTTTTGCGCGTGGGAGTTGGCGTTAAAATAGGGAGGTGAAGTGTCTTCTTCGCCTCCCTTTGTTAAATAAAGCAATGATAAAAAGCCAATACGCCAAATAAAGGAGTGATATCCTTGGGTACTTTTGCACAGCAGCTCATAAATGGCATTTCTCTCGGGTCGGTATATGCCTTGATAGCCGTGGGGTATTCGCTTGTTTATTCGATCTTGCTTTTCTCCAACTTCGCTCACGGAGGTTTTATAGTGATAGGAGGCTACACATGCTATTATGCCTTAAGATCGATGGGCAACAATATATGGGTTGGGGGTTTTCTTGCACTTTTAGCGACGGGGATCGCGGCTGCCTTGACCGAAAGGATAGCTTATCGACCCATACGGGAGCGCACTGACATTAAGCTTTACCTTTTGATCGCCTCGCTGGGGATGAGCATAGTCATAGAAAACCTCTTCGTTGTCACCATTGGTGGGCGTTTTAGAGCGCTGCCGCCCGTCATTCCAACGAATCCCGTTCGTCTTTTCGGCATTACGACCACGAGCGCCTTCGACTTGTTATCCATGGTGGTCGCCGTGATTTTTTTGACGGGGCTGCAACTTTTTATCAAAAAGAGCAAATGGGGACTGGCCATCAGGGCTGCCGCTTGTGACTTAAGGACTGCCGGCTTGATGGGCGTTAACGTAAACATGCTCATATCCATAGTGTTTTTCGTTGCGGGAGTTTTGGCTGCAGTGGGCGGGATATTTCTTTCCGTTCGCTATACTTTGTATCCTCAACTTGGAGCCATTACGATAAAAGCCTTCGTAGCCGCCGTGGTAGGCGGCCTTGGCTCTCTGCCTGGAGCGGTCGTTGGAAGTCTCATATTGGGGCTTGCGGAAATGTTAACAGCAGGCTTCATATCCAGTCAGTTGCGTGATTTGGTGGTCTTCTCACTTTTGGTCATAACCTTGCTTGTCAAGCCCACCGGCTTGTTCGGCAAAGAACCCTTGGAAAAAGTGTAGGGGGATAGCATGAAATGGGCTATTTTGGCGGAATAATAATTCTTTTATGCATAAATTCTATAGCTGCAATGGGAGTTTCGCTCCTTACAGGTTTCACTGGAATATTTACCTTGGGGCACGCTGCCTACATGGCTTTGGGCGCATATACTACGGCAATACTTACCGTCCAATACGGTGTCCATTGGTTTTTGGCAATTTTAGCTGGCGGAGTTATTTCCATGACAATAGCCTATCTCATAGGCATACCTACCCTTAAGTTAATGGGCGACTACTATGCCATTGCTTCCATAGGATTGGTCGAATCGATAAGGTTGATTCTGGAAAACTGGCAATCCCTGACAAAGGGAGCAAGAGGATATCCCGGCATTGAAGGGTTTACTACGCTACCGGTGGCTTTGATCTTTCTTGTCGTCATGACAATAGGGATGATCAATTTGATAAATAGTCGTTACGGAAGGGCCTTTAAGGCATGTCGCGATGACTATCTGGCGGCATCGCTTCTGGGCTATAATACTGCATTTTATAGAATTTTAAGCCTCGCCATATCGGGCTTTTACTGCGGTATAGCGGGTGCTTTGATGGCAGGATTTATGACTTTTATACAGCCTGTGATGTTTGACATGATGAAATCAACGGAACTCACATCCGTTGTGGTCTTTGGCGGATTGGGTTCCTTGAGCGGTACGCTTTTGGCTTCAACAGTGATCACTTTAGTTGTAGAGTTATTCCGTCCCATATCACAATACCGAATGCTAATCTACGGAGGAATATTGGTAGCTATAATGGTGCTTAGGCCCGAGGGAATAATGGGTTCTTGGGAGGTATGGGACTTATCTAAAGGCCTTTCTTTTGTTCGCACCAAATCAAAAAGGGGTGGGAACGATGGCCTTTCTTGAGCTCCTTAACGTCGATAAATCCTTCGGTGGCGTAAAGGCTGTACATAATTTTACACTCACCGTCCAAGAAGGCGAGTTGGTCGGTCTTATTGGGCCAAACGGGGCGGGGAAGACGACGGTCTTTAACCTGATAACAGGGCTTTACCCGGTAGACAATGGTCAAATCTTCTTTCAGGGCGAAGACTTGAGCCCTTTAAAACCTTACGAGATAATCCCTAGAGGGATAGCTAGAACCTTTCAAAATTTAAGGTTGTTTGCGAGAGTTTCGGCCTTGGAAAACGTCATAACGGCATATCGCAAATGTCAGTACTCCTTCCTCGAAGCCCTGTTTCATGCAGGCCGGTGGAAATTGTCCGAAGCCGAAGCGAGGAAACGCGCCCTAGAGCTTCTCGATTTTATGGGCTTGGCTGACAAAGCGCTGCAGGCTGCCGGAACGCTTCCCTACGGCCATCAAAGAAGAGTCGAGATTGCACGCGCTTTGGCCTTGGAGCCGAAATTATTGCTCTTGGACGAACCTGCTGCGGGCATGAATCCGGAGGAGATAGAAGATTTAAACATGCTTATCAAACGCATATGTACCAATTTAGGCATAACTATAATAGTTATCGAACACCACATGGAGCTCGTGATGGAAATATGTGATTGTGTTGCGTGCATGAACTTTGGTGCAAAGATAGCCGAGGGAACGCCCGATGAGATACAAAGCCACCCGGAAGTGTTGGCTGCCTACCTTGGAGAGGAGGCATGAGCCATGACGACCCTTGAGCCAATTTTATCGATCCGAGAGCTCGTTGTAAGTTATGGCGCGATAAAGGCACTTCATGGCATTTCCATGGATGTATATGAAGGCGAAATAGTATGTGTCATCGGAGCAAACGGGGCGGGCAAATCGACGCTGTTGAATTCCGTAATGGGGGCCGTGCCGATAGAAATGGGTGAAATCTTGTTTGAGGGCAAGCCATTGGCGAAAAGAAGCCATAAAGTTGTGGCCAGCGGGATATCCTTAGTGCCCGAGGGGCGAAAAATATTTGGACCTCTCACCGTCAGCGAAAATCTGATGGTAGGGGCTTTTTTAAGAAAAGACAAGGAGCAAGTTCAGGAGGATTTGGAATGGGTCTACACTCTTTTCCCTCGCCTTAAAGAAAGAAAAGATCAGCCCGGCGCTACGCTTTCCGGTGGAGAACAGCAAATGTTGTCCATTGCCAGGTCTCTAATGTCGCGGCCGCGAGTTTTGTTGCTCGATGAACCATCTTTAGGGTTGGCTCCCATTCTCATAAAGGAAATTTTTGATGAGCTGAAGTTGATAAACAAGCGGGGTGTAACAATTGTGCTCGTCGAACAAAACGCGAGGCAAGCCTTGATGCTGTCCCATCGCGGATATGTTATGCAGACGGGGCGGGTCATCATACAAGGACCTTCGATGGAATTGCTTTCTGACCCGAGGGTTAAGATGGCTTATTTGGGGAAACTTAAGACCTGAAAATAAAAATGGTGGGCGACGCAGGTTTCGAACCTGCGACCTCTTCCGTGTGAGGGAAGCGCTCTCCCGCTGAGCTAGTCGCCCACTGTTGTTTCGATTATAAAGCACACCCCTTTATTCTGCAAGAGGAACTTTTAGCGCAGAACACCTTCTTGCAGAAGCATCTGGGCCTAGATGGAATGTTATTATCCTGCCTTTACATAAAAGTTACGGTATAATCGCTAAAGGCTTCTACTTTGTTTCCTTGACACAGGGTATAAACATATGTTAAAAAAGCTACATCATATCTAAATTTTGGTTTGGTTTTTTGAACTTTGATAGCATTAGAAAGGGTGGTTAAAGATGCGAAGGTTAGTCGTGCCGCATACTTACGTGCTTTTATTTCTGATCGTTATAGTGGTAGCTATTGGGACTTACGTTGTGCCAGCAGGAGTGTTTGACAGATTTAAAGATGAGGCTACGGGGCGAACGCTCGTGGACCCACAAAGCTTTCATTACGTCGAGCCCACGCCGGTCGGGTTTTGGGACGTCTTTGCCTCCGTCCCAAAGGGGATGATTGAGGCGGCGGAAGTCATCTTTTTTATCTTTGTCGTGGGCGGAGCCTTCACGATAATTCAGGCGACAGGAGCCATTGATGCGGGGATATCAAAGATCGTGTTGATGTTAAAGGGAAGAGAAAAATTGCTTATTCCTGTAACGATGTTCGTCTTTTCCCTCGGGGGATTGTCCTTTGGTATGTCTGAGGAAACCATCGTCTTTATCCCCATGGGCGTGGCTTTAGCCACTGCCGTCGGCTTTGATCCCCTCGTTGGAACAGCCATCATCTCTACGGGTGCTGCCGTCGGATTTGCGGGCGGCATCCTAAATCCTTTTACAGTGGGCGTGGCTCAAAGCATTTCCGAGTTGCCACTTTTCTCCGGGATCTGGCTTAGAATCGTTGGATTTGCAGTGCTATTCATTGTGGCTTGCTACTACGTGATGCGATATGCCTCCAAGGTTAAAGAAAATCCTAAAGAAAGCATCGTTTACGATCTATTTAAAGAAGAGGAAATATCGGGACAAAGGTTAAACGAGGAATCGAAGCTCACCACGATTCACAAGCTTGTACTGCTGGTGCTCCTATTGTTCTTTGCCTATATGATATACGGGGTTATGGCGAAAGGTTATTACATCATGGAATTGGCAACAATATTTTTAGCCATGGGCATCATATGCGGTTTAATAGGAGGGCTTAATCCTAACGCCGTAGCAAGGGCATTTGTCGAAGGTTCCCAGAGCATAGCCTTTGGAGCGTTGGTGGTGGGAGTTGCAAGGGCCATACTAGTTGTCATGACCGAGGGTCAGATAATCGATACAGTCATTTATTTCCTGGCCAACTGGGTTTCTCGCTTGCCTGGCGCGCTGTCCGCTGCCGGTATGTTTTGGGTCCATACGATTATTAATTTCTTCATACCTTCAGGAAGCGGGCAGGCGATGGCCACAATGCCGATCATGGCTCCCATTGCTGATTTGATAGGAGTTACGCGGCAGACCGCGGTGCTGGCTTACCAATACGGTGACGGATTTACTAACCAGATCATTCCAACTTCAGGTGTGCTGATGGCCACTCTCGGCATGGCCAAGATCCCTTACGAAAGATGGTTTAAATTCATATGGCCTCTTATGGTGTTTTGGCACGTGATCGGGACAATCGTGGTAATTGTAGCTCACATCGTGGGATACGGACCATTTTAATTTTCCTTGGCAAAATTATTCTTCTCTGAATTATGAATACAAGGAGCCCCTCAGGACATAAAAAGTTCGGAGGGGCTCCTATGCTGTTCTTTTAAAGCTCCTGCCACGTTTTTTAGCGATCAAGACATGCTTAGGTGAGCGGACGTGCGCAGAGCCTCCCTTCTTGTTGACATTTAATCACTTTACTTGATATTATCAATAACAGCGATGAGTTCTTTTTTGATAAAGTAAAGATTAAATAAAATCCGTGTTCATAAAATGAGAGCCTCCGAGTCGAAGTCTCTAAGGGCGTTTGGCCTATGAGCATCGACCGATAGGGTCTTTTCGGAAACGGAAAGGCCTCCCGCTTGGAAAGGAGGAAAAGAAATATTATTGTACCCCTTCCCGGCGGGAAGGGGTTTTCTCATTTTAAAGACAAAGCAGCACTAATAGACCTTTAATAAAGGAGGGATGCTCTTGAAATAGATTAACTACTGAGCAACTGCTGGCACTGGCAAGGCCCTGAATAAAACCGGGGAAAAACTGCAACATAGGTTTTTACCGGTTCATGCTCTAAGCCCTTAGTATGCAGTTAAGCATGGCAAATATGCTTGGAGCCGGCCTATGAGTGGTTGAAGCTGAGAGCACTAAGGTTTGAACACTTTAATGAGAGGTGAGCGATGGTGTCCAATGCTGTATTTAAGATAGAAAAACCCAAGAATGAACCCGTGTTGTCCTATGCGCCGGGTACAAAGGAAAGAGAAGAACTAAAAGCTCGTTTGGTTGAGCTCAGAACCCAGGAGATTGAGATACCCCTTATAATCGGTGGCAAGGAAGTGCGCACCGGAAAGTTGGGTATGTGCATAATTCCCCATAACAAAGAAGTGGTGATTGGAAGGTACCATATGGCAGGGGAGAAGGAAGTAAATGATGCTATCGAGGCAGCTCTTGCCGCACGGCACGATTGGGAGTCAATGCCATGGGAGCATAGGGCTTCTATTTTCCTAAAGGCAGCCGAGATGCTCGCCGGAACGTGTCGGTGCACGATTAACGCGGCTACAATGCTTTGTCAGAGCAAGACGGCATATCAAGCTGAGATCGACTCTGCATGTGAGCTTATAGACATGCTCAAGTTTAACGCTTATTTTCTCAATGAAATCTACAAAGAACAGCCCGAGTCTACGAAGGACTCCTGGAACCGAATGGAGTACAGAGCACTTGAAGGGTTTGTCTTTGCTGTAACTCCCTTTAATTTTACCTCCATCGCCGGCAACCTTCCCACCAGCGCTGCTATGGCCGGAAACGTGGTGCTCTGGAAACCCGCCTCCTCCGCCGTGTATTCAGCATATCACGTGATGACTATCCTTCGAAAAGCGGGCCTTCCAGATGGAGTTATAAACTTTATT
>JAAYTM010000128.1 GCA_012518015.1 Synergistaceae bacterium | reverse complement strand
TGGTGACCATGGCGGAGGGGAAACACCCGGATCCATACCGAACCCGGCAGTTAAGCCCTCAAGCGCCGATGGTACTGCGGGGGGGACCCGTGGGAGAGTAGGTCGTTGCCATGTGCCTGCTTTGTTGTTATTTGTGACATTAAAGTAACAGGCGAGGTGTAAGACATATCTATAAAGACGTTACTTCTTGCGGCTGGTGAGGGACGACGCTTAAATTACAAGAAAATGTTGAGACCTATCTTGGGCAAGCCCATGATATTTTGGACGTTGAATGTAGTACGTGCATCTGGCTTTAGCCCTCAAGATGTTATAGTAGTTATTGGATATAATGTTGACTTAATGAGAAGCTGGTTACAAAAATACGATTCCCGCTTAAACATCGTGGAAAATCCTAACTACAAAAATGAGATGTTTTCGTCCATAAAAGCGGGCATATATCATTTACCCGAAGACACCAGAAATGTCCTAATTGTGCTTGGAGATCAGCCTCTAGTAAAGCCAGAAACTATTAAGGCGATATTGCTGATGCAAAATCCATTAAAAGTAGTCCAACCAGTTTACAAGGACAAGAGGTATCATCCCTTATTGATCCCGGAGCCCATGATTGAAACCATACGATGTGCCCCGCTCAATTGTACGCTTAAAGATATAATGCCGCCCCCGGAAGAAAGAATTTTGGTGCCAGTTGATGATGAAGGGGTTGCATTGGATATCGATACGCCGGATGACCTTAAAAAGGCTGAATCTATTTTAAAGATCAGACTTCAAGAGGCTGACGAAGGGCTCGCACATTAGCTCCATTATCAACGGCGATGATTTCAGCCATAATTGATACAGCGATTTCTTCGGGCGTTTCTGCCTTTATGGGCAATCCTATGGGTGCAAATATGCTATCGATCAGCTCTTGGGACGTCCCCATTTTCGATAGATTTTCCTTCATAACCGCTACCTTGCGTTTGGAACCGATAACCCCTACATAAGCCGTCTTTTTGCCGTCCAGCATTTGTACCACTTCTGTATCCAAGGAGTGTCCTCTTGTAACCACAACGATGTGCGTTAAATCGTGAAATGTCAAATGTTTTTCAAAGGCTTCATCGAGAGGGCAGGCTATTGTTCTGGCCCAGGGGATATTTTCCTGGTTAGCGAACTCTTTCCTTTCATCCCATACCGTAACCGCGTAATTTAGAAAACTTCCAAGTCGGGCTACGGCCTTTCCTACGTGTCCAGCGCCAAAGATAATTAGTTCCTTCTTTTTGCCTATGAGCTCTAGGAAAATGATGGCCTTTCCGCCACAAGCAGCCTTTGGATCAGAAGCTTCAGTAGCCATGAACTCTTCGCTGTATAAGGCTGTTGACTTGCCATCACGAATCATCTTCAATGCTTCTTGGATGACGTGGTGCTCAAGAATGCCTCCTCCTATGGTTCCGACTATGGAACCATCTTCCCATACAAGCATTTTTGCGCCGACACTTCGAGGAGTTGATCCTTGTTCGTCTATTACTGTGCACAAGACGCTCTTTTTGCCCTTTTCTATGGAGTTCTTCAGGGCCTCAATGATAGCAAGATCCATTTCTTTTTTGCCTCCTCCAGTTTTATGTATATTTATTATAAAATATACAAGTATTAATATTATAAAATACACGAGCCCGTGAAGGTCATGCAAATGCTTGGACCTTGAAAAAGATATTTTAGGAGGATTTTTATCGAATGCGAAAGAAGATCGTAAATCTAGATCAAGCCATAAACCATATTTTATCCCACGACTTAACGAAGATAGACGTTGAAAGTGGCTATAAAGGTCCTAGATTTAAGAAAGGCCATGTTATCAAGGAAGAGGATATAAGTGTTCTAAGGTCTATGGGAAGAGAGCACTTGACGGTCTTGGAGCTTGAGGAAGACGAGGTGCATGAAGATGATGCCGCTTTGGCTTTAGGATTAGCTATGCGTGGTGATGGATTAAAATTAAGGGGACCTAATGAAGGAAGGTGCGATTTGGTCTCTGAGAAAAAAGGGCTTCTTTGTTTTGACCCCGATAAAATTCATTTTATAAACGATGACCCCGACTGGGTAGTAGTCACCGCAAATCCTTATACGGTGATAGGGCCCGGGGACTTAGTGGCTGGTTTTAGAATTTTGCCGCTTGCTATAAAAAAAGCTCAACTTGAGAGGGCAATAAAGATATCAGCCCGATTTGAAGTAAAAGGTTTTAACCCTCTTAAGGTTGGCCTTGTGACAACCGGAAGAGAAATTAAAGCGGGAGTAATCGAAGACGCTTTTAGGCCAAAGCTTGAAAAAAAGGTGGCTTATTTTGGTGGAAATGTAGTGGGACAAAATATCGTGGGAGATGAATCAGAGGAAATTTCAGCGGCGATTCGTGATTTTTTAAATAGAGGTGCCGATATAGTCATTTGTACTGGAGGTATGAGCGTGGATGCCGACGACAACTCTCCGCGAGCGATATCAGAAGTATGCGATGAGATAAAATTTAAGGGAATCCCTGTTTTACCTGGATCAATGCTCATGCTGGGCCTAAAAGGCGAGAAAGTGATCATTGGTGCTCCTGCGTGTGTTGTTCATGATGAATGGACCAGCCTGGACTTAATTTTGCCAAGGATATTTGCTGGTTTGATTCCAACGCTTGAAGAAATTCGTCGTTTTGGCGTTGGAGGTTTATGTAGGCGTTGTAAAAATTGTACCTTTCCAAATTGTTCTTTTGGGGTGAAGATTTGAATTCTAAAGACATAAGAGAAGACATAAAAGCTACATTGAAGCTATTTGGATTAAGACCGACCAAGGCAAGAATTCTCGTTTGCGAAGTGCTGATGAAAGCTGGTTGTCCAGTATCCCATGGCGAACTACAAGCAGACGAGCGTTTAAAGGAAATTAACCGAGTTACCTTATACAGAACCCTTAATGCTCTTGTAGAAGCAGGCTTGGTACACAAAGTCCTCGGAGTGGATAGCTGTTGGTATTTTTGCCTTCACGAGACAGACCAACCAGGATGTCCTGGAGATCATCCGCACTTTTATTGTCTTGAATGTGGTCGTATGGAGTGTCTAAAAGAATGCAAATTGCCTTTCATCGAAGTCCCTCGTGGGTACCATGTTGAAGGCAAGCAACTTTTGGTATATGGCATTTGCAGCAAGTGTCAAAATAATTTCAGTTGACCGAAGCTAGGAAACGATCGAAAGCAATACTTCATTTCCTGGCGCTATGGGGTCCTCTTTATCCTCGTCGATGATCTCAACAATCGATAAGTGCTCATACACGGTGACTACCTTTAGCCTCCCTTTGACCTCGGGATAGGCGTACCTCCCTTGGGTGTGATATCTTATGACGTGCAAAGTGTCTCCTCTATTGATGGAATCTTCAAAACCTAAATTACAAAGAAACCTTTTTTGTCCTTCAGGGCCTTTCTGTTCCGTTATACTTATGATTTGACCTCTAATACCTGAGTAAGCCAGGTCTTCATAAAGGTCATTTTTCGCCCGACGCAAGGCTTTTTTGATCGTCTGCCAGTACAAGGATTTCTCGAAAGAACCCCACCAAGGATATTTAAAAACTTCTTCTTCGTAAATGGGGTTCCATCTAGCATCGGATATCAAATATTCTCGATACCAAGACGTAGAACTGTCTCCGCCTTTGTGGTAGTTGACGCTTAAATATACCTTTGCCTTGGTCGTGGAGCCTAATATATCGCTTCGCTTAGGCGTAAAACCCCTAAGTTTTATTTTTACTATTAAGGCATCAGGAACGTTAACCGAGACTGCATGGACTAGAGGCGATTCTTCAATTAACATCGCGAATTCAGATTTAATTTTTTGTGGCAAGATATCGTGGGTTAAAGTAAACCTGTCTTTGTATATTTTTAGCTCTGTCTCATTCTCGACCTCGTCTATATAAATACTAAAGAGAGCTTCCTTAGCCTCGACCGTTACTGGCAAAAAAGAGATAAGTGCGATAAGTAACCACAAACCAAAACGGCGAGTCATTTTTTACGCCTCAGAAAAGCTCAAGATATTCATTTACTGCTTTGAAAAAGATATCGATGTCTTCATCTACAATTAAGCTCACCCTACTCATGGGTAAATAAGCGGTGGAAAATTCTCCTTTATTTACCACTACAATAGAGCCCCTGCACTCAGATGGTATTAAGGCTGCGGGGGTTACTACGAGGGAAGAGCCCACCACAAAAAATAAATCGCTTTCTCTTGCGAGTTGGATACATTTGTCCAGGTATTTAACAGGTTCGCCAAAAAACACGATATCCGGTTTTATCACACCTCCACAGTCGTCACAATGAGGAATATCTTCCTCAAAGGTCTTTTTGACGCCTTCTTCATAGTCATATCGCTTGCCACATTTGATGCAATAGCTTTCCCACACGCCTCCATGTATCTCGTAAACTTTTTTAGACCCAGCTCTTTGGTGAAGAGAATCTATGTTCTGTGTAATGATCCCAATTAATTTCCCCTTTTCTTCCAGCTTGGCGAAAAACTGATGTGCGAATGTTGGTTTTACTCGCTCTAACGCCTTTAAAAACTCCCTGTGAAATCTGTAAAAAAGGGATGGATCACGGTAAAAATAAGATATATCGAATATCCTTTCGGGATTTTCTATGCCTGCTGTATGGTATAATCCCTTTGGACCTCTAAAATCAGGAATGCCCGCATTGGTAGAAATACCTGCACCGGAAAGTAGGCAGATTTTTTTAGTTTCTTTGATCATGTCAGCACATTTAGCAGCTAAATCGGACACTTCCTTCACCCCCGTAAACTTTTTATATCGCATATTTTTCTTATATACTTTATCATTATCAGAGGATATTTTCATCCTCCTCTTTTTAAAGACAATCTAAAGCGTTAAGAAATCTTTTCTTTCGCTACATAGATGGAGGGATGAGTGTGAGTGACGTTTATGATGTAATCGTAGTAGGGGCAGGTCCGGCTGGTCTTTTTGGCACCCTCAAATTAGCAGAAGCAGGCGTTAGAGTCGCTTTGGTTGATAAGGGGAAACCCCTCGAAGAACGAAAATGCCCGTTAAAGACGGGAGAGGCCCGCGTATGCGCTCATTGCAATTCCTGTAGTTTGATGTGCGGATGGGGTGGAGCCGGTGCTTTCAGCGACGGCAAATTAACGTTGACTCCTCATTTTGGAGGAAACCTCGAGAACTACGTTGGCAAAGAAAGACTTCTGAGCTTGCTCGATGAAGCCGATTCGATATGGAAAGAATATGGAGCTGACTCTGCTCCTCTTTATGAGCCTGATCCGGAGTTCGCATCGAAGGTTATCAAAAAAGCTCGTACCGCGGGTTTACAGGTGATTCCAGCGAGAATACGCCATATAGGAACCGATCGTACGATAGAAGTTCTCCGCAACATATACTATAAGTTGCGCGATAAAGTTCACATATTGATGAATACGGAAGTAAAGCGCATCATGGTCGAAGATGGAAGGGTAAAAGGAGTAGAGCTTGCAAGCGGCGAAATGCTGAACTCAAAGTATGTGTTGCTTGCTCCCGGAAGGGAAGGAGCTCCTTGGATGGAACGAACAAGCAAGGAACTCGGACTTTCCGTTGATTCTTTACCTGTTGATGTGGGCGTGAGGGTTGAAATCCCGGCAGAGTTAGCCGAAGAATTGACGGAGCAGTTTTATGAAGTAAAGGCCATATATAACTCCCCAACATTTGACGACCAAGTTCGCACCTTTTGCATGTGTCCTCACGGAGAAGTTGTGACTGAATTTCAATCCGATGGAGGTGTAGTTACTGTAAACGGCCATAGTTATAGGGACAAAAAAACTGACAACACAAATTTTGCCATACTTGTAAGTACTGAATTTACTGAACCTTTTCATGATCCAAATGGTTATGGTGTTCATATAGCAAGGCTTGCCAATATGTTAGGTGGCACCGTCTTAGTTCAGCGTTTGGGTGACCTGAAGTTAGGTAGGCGTTCAACTCGCTCAAGGATAGAGAGGGGATTAGTAAAGCCGACGCTAGCTGAAGCCGAACCCGGAGATCTTTCTTTCGCTCTTCCCTACAGGCATTTAAAGGACATCCTGGAAATGCTTGAGGCGTTAGAATCGATCATTCCGCATGTAAACGACAAGTATACCTTGCTGTATGGCATTGAAGTAAAATTTTATAGCCTGAAGCTTTCTTTAAATGAAAGGTTGGAAACCTCGGTCAAGGGCTTATATGCTGCTGGCGACGGCGCGGGAGTGACCAGGGGTGTCATACAGGCTTCAGCCAGTGGTCTAGTTTCTGCAAGGAGCATAATGGAAGACATTCATAAAATGAATTCAAGAATCTAGCGAGGTTGCAGTGCAATCTTCGTGGCGACTCGCCTAGCGCTTTATTCATGTTAGATTAAGTTTAGCTGTCATGGAAGATTGATCTATGTCAGGAGGGGGGAAGGGTCATGAGTGCGGATAAGATAGACTTACAAGCCCTTTTCACCATTAGTTATGGGCTTTATGTAGTTACCGGGGCTTATGGTGGAAAAATGAATGGCCAAATTGCCAATGCTTTGATGCAAGTCACGGCAGAGCCGATATGCTTAGTAGCAGCTCTGCATAGGGATAACTTAACTACAGAGTTGGTTGAAAAGGGAAGGGCCTTTGGTGTTTCGGTGCTTGAAGAGGAAACACCAATGACCTTTATAGGGACATTTGGCTTTAAATGCGGACGTCAAATAGACAAGATGCGCCAATGCCAATATAAAGTTGGCGATACTGGAGTGCCTCTGGTATTAGACCATGCCCTTGCCGTTATCGAGGCAAAAGTAATAGATATAATTCCTGTCTATACGCATAAATTATTTATTGCCGAGGTGGTATCTGCAGAGACCATAAAAAGCGGTACAGTCCTGACATACGCTAACTATCGCTTAATAAAGGGAGGGAAATCCCCAAAGAACGCACCAACCTTTGTCTTTAACAAGGCGTAGTTTAAATTTCGATGGCGGAGGAGCGCCAACAAGTAAAGCGTTCCTCCGCTTGTTTGTCGGCATAACTGATTTGAAATAGGAGGACCAATACAAAATTGTACGCTTTTAAGTTTTTAGAAAGTTTGTATGAAAAGTATAACAATTTAAGCAAGGCTCAAGAAGACCCCGTTAGGTTTTTGCATTGCTTCAATGATATTCGCGCCAGGGAAATTATAGGCATAGTTTCGTCTTCGTTAGCCTTTGGGAGGGTTTCTCAGATAATAGACTCGGTCGGAAAAATCATATCCATACTAGGAGACGATCCAGTGGGCTTCGTAGCAAAGACGTCAGCAGAAACCTTGATGGCTAGACTTGATGGTTTTAAGCATAGATGGGTCGGCGGATGTGAGATTGCTGGTCTCTTATATTCCTGCAAAACTTTGATAGAGCGATATGGTTCATTAGAAGGCCTTTATGAATCGTGCATGAATAAGCACAAAGATCCCTTGGCTGGCTTTGCCACAGCTTTCAGGAGTGAATCATTTTGCGATATAAGCGCTCTGGTTCCCGATCTCAGCAAAAAAAGTCCGTGCAAAAGGCTTAGACTTTTCGTGAAGTGGATGGTGAGGAGCGACAATGTAGATCCAGGGGGCTGGACTGTTGAAACCCCCTCGAACCTTGTGGTGCCTTTGGATGTTCACATGTGGAAAATTGGCAAGGAATTGGGGTGGATTAAAAGATCTACGCCTGACGTAAAGGCTGCACTGGAACTTACTGAAGCTTTTAAGACTATACGCCCGGACGATCCATTGAGGTATGATTTTGCCCTTTCTCACGTTGGCATGGAAGGAAGAGGCTATGATGTGGTTTTACTCAACCTGAAGCGTTAGAATTTGCAACTAATTGACATAGAGATATAAAAATTTTTTTCTTGACAAATAGGTATTTAGGTACCATAATTCTAGTATTGAAAGGAGAGTAGGAAAATGAAGGGCGGAGTGGTACAAATCTCACAAGCTGTCTCAATTGCATTACACGGAATGGGATTGCTTGCTTTACGTGGCAGAAAAATGAGCATAGGGGAGCTCTCAGAGATGATGTCTGCATCTGAAACACATGCGGCGAAGGTCTTTCAAAGATTGGTAAAAGCTGGATTGGTGAACTCCTCGCGGGGCCCGACAGGAGGGGTTGAATTAGCTCTTCCTGCTTCAAAGATAACCCTTTTTGAGATTTATGAGGCGATAGAAGGCTCGTCTCAATCGGACTATTGTTTGCTCCAACAAGACAATTGTCCCTTTGGATCATGCATATTCGGTTCGATGCTGAAAAATATTAACAATGAGTTTGTGAGGTATATGTCAAGCATGACATTGGCTGATTTAGCAGGAAGTGAGATTAATGAAACAAAAAGTGTTGCGGCGGATAATAAGAATTGACGAAAGCTAATGTGATGGTTGTGGCCTTTGTGCAAGTACATGTCACGAAGGATGCGCCTTACTTGCAAGGAGCGCTTATTGTCTTGGCGGCGGATCGTATGGGTTTTGCTATCCCTAGCTTTCGGTAGGCTTTTCTTAAAGGCGGCAAAAGTGCGCTGTTCATCGGTTGTCCCAAGTTGGACGATGCCGATTTTTACGATAAATCGAACAAAAAGGAGGGATATTGATATGTTTTGTTATCAGTGCGAACAGACAGCACAAGGTAGCGGTTGCACGAATTTTGGAGTCTGTGGCAAGAGCCCTGAGGTGTCAGATCTTCAAGATTTGCTTATTCACATCACGAAGGGAATATCAATGTACGCCCATCGTGCCCGTTCCCTTGAAGCTTCGGACCCAGAAGTAGACTCATTCGTCGTTGAAGCTTTATTTACGACCGTAACAAACGTAAACTTCGACGAAGAGCGCATGGAACAAATGATTCGAAGGGCAGAAAATATGAGAGACAGGGCGCGTAAACTGTATGAAAATGCAGCCAAAGCTAATGGGTTAACTCCTGAAACATTGAGCGGGCCGGCTATCTTTGAACTTGCAAAGGACAGAACCGGTTTGATATCTCAAGGCGAACAGGTAACGCCTGAATCACGCGCTAAAAAATTTGGCGAGGTCATTGGTGGACTTCATGATTTAATCCTCTTTGGTTTAAAGGGGAGCGCATCTTATGCTGATCATGCACAAATTTTGAACAAGAGAAGCGATGAAATTTATGGGGGGTTTCACGCATTTCTCAATTTTCTTTCCAAAGAAAGTTTTACCGAGGAGGAATTGCTGGGGAAAGCCATTGAGGCGGGCCATTTTAATTTAAAGGTGATGGAGCTGCTTGATGCAGCAAATACCGATGCTTACGGTCACCCGGAACCAACTAAAGCAAGAGTAACTCCCGTAAAAGGAAAGGCCATAGTCGTTTCAGGACATGACTTGAGGGATTTGGACCTACTTTTAAAGCAAACCGAGGGGAAAGGTATAAACGTATATACTCATGGAGAAATGTTGCCCTGTTTGGCCTATCCTGGTCTTAAGAAATATTCCCACCTCGTCGGTAATTATGGAAGCGCCTGGCAGAATCAGAGGAACGAATTTGACGAATTCCCCGGTGCAATCCTGATGACGACTAACTGCATTCAAAAGCCCAAGGATTCCTACAAGGACAGGATTTTCACGACCGGCCTTGTCGCATGGCCCGGGGTGCGTCATATCGGACCTGACAAGGACTTTTCTCCCGTTATAGAAGCTGCTCAAGCTCAGCCCGGTTATGCCCAAGATGCTCCTGAACAATTCATCACCATAGGCTTTGCAAGGAGTACGGTCCTATCTGTAGCAGATAAGATCGTAGATCTGGTAAAGAGGGGTAAAATTCGCCATTTCTTTTTGATCGGCGGATGCGATGGAGCGAAGCCAGGAAGAAATTACTATACCGATCTTGCTAAAAGCGTGCCAGAGGATTGTCTAATATTGACCTTAGCATGTGGCAAGTATCGTTTTAACAAACTTGAATTTGGCGAAATAGAAGGCATCCCCAGGTTGCTCGATATGGGGCAGTGCAATGACGCTTATTCGGCCATAGTGGTGGCCAAAGCTCTTGCTAATGCCTTTAACACTGATATAAATGACCTTCCACTTTCGTTAATTCTATCGTGGTATGAACAAAAAGCAGTTTGCATTTTATTGTCCCTGATTGCGCTTGGTGTCAAAAATATGCGGCTTGGACCAACTCTCCCCGCGTTCCTGAAACCAAAAGTCATCTCTTACCTGAGCGAAAATCTTGGCTTAAAGCCCATTACAACGCCTCATGAGGATTTAAAAGCGATACTCGGTTAGCATCAGAGAATCTGTCTTTTGCCTTTTTGAGGTCAAGTTTAGTTCGATAAACGAGGGCAAGAGTAAATTGCTTGCCCTCGTTTATTTTTTGACCACTTGAATGGGTGAGCAGGCGGTTAGCGTTACGTTTATCAATTTTCGTCTTAACACAGCGACCCGTGCTACAATATTTAATAGAATTAGAAGGTGGGCTTAGACAATGAATGTCGAGAAAGAGTCAACTAGCCTTGCTAGTTTGTTCGATGGCGAAGAACTAAATATAAAATCAGTGAACAAACATATTTGGACCCTTGCACTCCCTTCTTTGATAGAGCTCTTATTAGCAACTCTCTTTGGAATGGTAGACATGGTTATGGTGGGTAATGTCAGTACAGCATCATTGGCAGCGGTAGGAATAAGTAATCAACCTATGATGCTCATCCTCGCGGTATTCCAGGCGTTAAATGTGGGTACCATGGCTCTAGTTGCTCGTTTTATGGGCACAGGTGATCGTCAATCATCCTATTTGGTACTGAAACAAACTATTATCCTTGCTATGTTGCTGGGCATCATAACCAGCATAATAGGGTTTGTTTGTGCTCATAGGGTGGTTACCTTCATGGGGGCAGAGCCTGATGTAATTCCTTTGGCTAAGTCCTATTTTTCCATTGTGTCGTCGGGCGCTTTTTTCGTTGCCGTTACCATGGGTGTAAGCGCTGCATTGCGTGGTGCTGGTGATACAGCGAGCCCTATGAGATATAATCTATTAGCCAACTTTATAAACGTGTTTGGCAATTACATGTTAATTTACGGAAAGCTCGGATTTCCTGCTTTAGGTGTAACAGGTGCCGCTCTATCCACCACAATTTCCCGCGGGTTGGCGATGATTATGGCGCTTTATACCGTTTTTCGCCCCAATTCTCTGTTTTCTCTTCCTGCTCCGCCAAAAAGATTGATCGATGTTGACCTCATGAAGCGCATGTTAAAGATAGGCCTACCCTCCGGAGTGGAGCAGTTAGCGTTGAGGACGGGCCAGGTGGAATTTGCCCGTACTACAGCGAGCCTTGGTACTACATTGTTTGCCGCTCATCAAATAGCTCTAAATGTTGTCGGTCTTTCCTTTGCTCCGAGCCAAGCCTTTAGTATAGCTGCAACAACATTGGTAGGCCAAAGCCTTGGTGCCAACAGGCCTGATATTGCCGAAAAATGCGGATTGGAAACGCGTCGCTTGGGTATGATGGTAGCCGCTTCTATTGCTACCTTGTTTTTCTTTTTCGGCAAACAAATCGCCAATATATATACCAACGACCCGGAGGTCGCGCTCATGGCTGCCGGAGCCCTGAAGATAGTTGCCATCATGCAACCCTTACAGTCCACCCAGTTTATTCTGGCGGGTGCGCTACGAGGTGCTGGAGATACAGTCTGGCCCCTGTTTTCTACCATGATCGGGATTTGGTGCATCCGAGTTGTGTTCGCAAAGATATTTATTAGCATGGGATTTGGGCTAATGGGCGCCTGGATGGCCCAGCTCCTAGACCAGCTTTTCCGCTCAATTTTCATCTATGCAAGATACAATTCAGAATACTGGAAAACGATTGAAGTATAAAAATAAATGCCTCAAGTTCCATATTGTCATATTGTAAGGAAGAAGTAAGACGGCTTAAGATGCATAGGGAAACATGGAGGCCAATAAGATTCTTTTTGGCATAGAATCTTTGTTTATTGTTATAATTTCTCAATGAACTCGGCCGGTATAGCATCACTTAACCATATGCCGTCATTTTCTTCATAAAATTTAATCCCTGCTTTATAAGACTCTTGTGCAAAGACTTTTAAGATGGTCGGATTTTTTGTTCTACGCCGTCCTACAGTGTATGCAGATTCAACGTCAATGGAAAGATGTACATATTGCCTGCCCATTGGTTTTAGGGCCATTCGTAAAATGTTTTCTGCCGCCTTAGGTGTTGTGCCGTGATATAAAAATTCTGGGGGCGTTTTAGGTTGTTGTTCTATCCTATATCGTACAGAATGGCCATAGATTGCTCTGATTTTTCCATTTTTTATTTCAAACCGTTTTTTGGGAGATTCTTTTATAATCTCTTCAAGATCATGTATGGATACATTTTTAAACATTCTAGAGTGATTCTTTAGTCCCTCTAGTAGTTTATTAATGCTGACCCAACCCTTCTCATCCAAAATTAAACCATACCTTTCAGGCGCATGCCTCAAAGCATGGGCTATTGTTTTACTCAAGTTTACATATGTTATTTTGCTCATTGCGTTGTTTCACCCTTATGTTAATAGAACATGTTGAGAAATTCACCGATTTTATTGGAGTTCCGAAATGGAATGCCTTGTCCAAAGAATATCAAACTGGTTAATCTTAAAATTCAAGATCGGCCTTCAGCAGTATGAAAATAAGGGGGCTAAATTCCAATCTAACCCCCTAAGATATGTTATTTAATGCCTTTTCCAAAATTTTTGGCATAGTTTCTTGTCGAGCAAAAGCACCTCGATAATAATGGAGTATTTTATTTTTTGGCTATGACAGCGAAAAACACCAACTTAGAATTTCCGGTATTTTTCAAGCTGTGCGACATCCCTTTGCGCGTTAAAAGTATATCGCCAGGGTTCACTTCCGTTTCTGTTGTGCCATCTGTGAAAACGCCTTTGCCCGATACTATGGCGTATACTTCTTCGTCGTCTGAATGTTCGTGAAAACCTATGGATGCGCTGGGTTCCAATTCTATGCGAGAGGCCATTGTAATAGCCCCATCATCGTCGGGGATAGGAACGTAGTAAAAAGTAGCTTTGCCAGAACCGCCCTTCATGTTTTCGCGCGTCACGCCTTCGCTTGACTGCTTTAGTATCGTCATATTGATTCCCCCCTCGATTAAAACACGGAAAGACATGACAAAAAGATAAGAACCCTTCCTTTCCATGCCATGTCTTAACTTAATGGGATTATTTGTCAAGAGCTCTCTCAAGCATCAGTCTTTGTTCAACTGAGGCCACCAGTCTTCTAGTGTAAGCAACAGTGTCGGGGTTTACGGAGATACTGTCGATACCCTTTCGAACTAAAAATTCGGCAAACCCAGGATACACAGATGGTGCTTGACCACATATAGAGCACGTTTTACCATATTTGTGCGTTGCTGCGATAAGTATCTCGATGGCTTTTAATACTGCTGGATCCTGTTCGTCAAAGTAACCCATTCGGTTAAGTATTCCTGAATCCCTGTCTACTCCCAAGGTAAGCTGGGTCAAGTCATTGCTTCCTATGCTTATCCCATCGACTTTTTGAGCAAATTCTTCCGCCAGCATAACAACTGAAGGCACTTCAGCCATTATCCATATTTTAAGCGCGCCTCCTTGGACCAGGCCTTCAGAGGTCATAATACTTTTAACCCTGTCCAATTCCCATAGGTTTCTGACGAAGGGTAGCATAACCCAGGCATTCGTTAGGCCGAATTCTTCCCTGACTTTGCGAATAGCCCGACATTCCAGCCTGAACCCCTCTTCGTATTCAGGTGATATATACCTAGATACCCCTCTCCAACCTATCATGGGGTTGTTTTCAATGGGTTCAACCTCATCTCCGCCTTCTAATCCCCTGAACTCGTTGGTCCTGAAATCACTAAAACGAACCACTACAGGTCTTGGATATATAGCCTGTGCGACTTGGGCAATTCCTTCAGCCATTCTATTGATCAATATATCTCCTTGATTTTGTTTGACCAGGTACATTGGGTGTATGCCGATCATATCGGTGAAGATGAATTCGGTTCTCATCAGGCCAATGCCGTCGAAGGGAAGATCTTTATATTTGTCTATTAATCCAGGTTCTCCTAGGTTCATGTAAATTTTCGTGCCCGTTATGGGACTCCAATGTTCCACTATTTCTCTTATTTTTTGCTCGGTTGCTCCGCCTACCTGGGCAATTGCCTTGGGTTTTTCTCCTTGTAATTGAATCAACCTATCGCCCTTATATACTACGCCCCTTGTAGCATCGACCGTAACTACCATGCCATCCTCTAACACGGAAGTGGCGTTTTGTGTGCCAACTATGCAGGGTATCCCAAATTCCCTGGATACTATAGCTGCATGGCATGTCCTTCCGCCCTCATCTGTAATGACCGCTACGGCTTTTTTCATCACAGGAACCATATCTGGATTAGTCATAGTTGTTACTAAGACATCTCCTTCTTGAACGCGATCTAACTCATTAATGCTACGTATTATTTTAACTTTGCCCACGGCTATTCCAGGGGAAGCCGCTAGACCTTTAACCAAGACCTCGGGTTCTGATTTTGCCTTAAGCGTCACTAGTTCCCTTTCCTCTTGAGGCGTAAAGGTCGTAACAGGTCTTGATTGAAGTATGTAAAGTTCACCTGTATCTCTGTCTATAGCCCATTCTATGTCTTGAGGAAATTTGTAAATGCTTTCTATCTTCTTTCCCATACTAGCGATTTTCTTGACTTCATCGTCGGTTAGACAGGGTTCTGAAATAGCTCCGGGACCTAATATGTCTTTTACCTTAACTTTAGTTGTCCCGATTTCAGAAGCTTCCCTTACAACCATAACAGTCTTTTTAGCGATCCTTTTCTCTTTTATGGTTAAAGTATTTTTATCGATGATATATTCATCGGGGGTGACAGCTCCAGATACTACAGCCTCGCCCAAGCCCCAGCTCGCATTGATCATAATTTCGTTGGGATCGTTATTGATTGGATTAATCGTAAACATCACTCCAGATTTAGAGGCGTTTACCATCTTTTGAACCACTACACTGAGAAGAACGCTCATGTGATCGAAGCCTTTAACGTGGCGATAATAAGTAGCCCTAGATGTCCAAAGAGAGGCCCAACATTTCTTTATGTTCTTTAAAAGGTTTTCCTTACCTTTTATGTGCAAGTAAGTGTCTTGCTGTCCGGCAAAGGAAGCATCGGGAAGATCTTCTGCGGTAGCAGAGCTTCTAACTGCTACCTCAGGTTCGTTCAAATTAACAAGTTCTGCCAACTCAGCGTAAGCTTGCAAGATGTCTCTTTCGATTTGAACAGGCATATCTGTCTCCACAATGAGGTTGCGTATTTTAGCCGTTTTTTCTTCAAGGTCATTGGCGTCTTCAAAATTAATCTTAGAGACTAAGTCTTCAATTACTTTGTTGATATTAGACTGGGTTACGAAATCTTTATAGGCCTTTGCTAATACACAAAAACCTGGCGGTACAGGAATACCGTGGTTGGTCATTTCTCCAAGGTTGGCTCCCTTGCCCCCGACGGATGGGATGTCTTCTTTTTTGAGTTCTTCAAACCATTTAATGTAACTGTAGGTGCCTTTTGCCATTTCTCTGTCACTCTCCTTTCAAGATTTCTTTTTGGTGCGATTATAAATATACCATATTGTGGAATGAATTATAAAGAAGCGTTGGAGTTTTCAAGCATAATAAAAGAGAGAGATTAATCTCTCTCTTTTATTATGCTTGTCTTCATTAAGCTTGTCGCATGCGATGCGACGGCTTACTTCTTATTAAGCACTTCGGCTAAGCCTTTATACAAGGCCCAGCGCTCCTGGTTAAATTTCTCGGCCTCCTTCATGAGCAACTCCGCCCTTTCTGGGAAGTCTCTGTGAAGCATTGCAAATCTTGTTTCAGAAAGCATGTAATCCCTTAGAGGCAAAGTCGGCTCTTTGCAATCTAGCTGGAAGGCCTTTCCTTCCTCTTTTAACCTCGGGTCATACCTGAAAAGGATCCACTGTCCCGAATCAACGGCCATTTTTTGGTGTTCTGCGCCTTGTTTTAAGTTGTACCCATGGGCTATACAGTGGGAGTAAGCCACGATTAAGGAAGGCCCTTCATAAGATTCGGCTTCGTGAAAGGCCTTTACTGCTTGAGTGGGATTGGCACCCATGGCAATTCTTGCAACATATATATTGCCGTATGTTACTGCCATCAAAGCTAGATCTTTTTTGCCGGTGGGTTTGCCGGCTGAGGCAAATCTAGCGGATGCTCCTAAAGGCGTCGCTTTTGAAGCCTGGCCTCCTGTGTTAGAGTAAACTTCCGTGTCGAGTACCAAGACATTTACGTTCTCGCCGCTAGCAAGTACGTGATCTAAGCCGCCATAACCAATATCATATGCCCATCCGTCGCCACCAACAATCCAGACGCTTTTTTCGACCAGGTCGTCAGCCAAATGTAGTAGCTCTTTAGCCTTGATGTTTGAAATGTTCTTTAGTGCTTTCTTGAGCTCCTCCACTCTTGCCCGCTGATTTTTTATGCCCTCTTCAGTGCTTTGATCGGCGTTCAAGATGTCATGCACCAATCTATCTCCAATTTCGCTCGCAAGCTCTGTTAAAAGCTGCTTTGCCCTGGCGTTTCTGGCATTCAGTGCTAACCTCAAGCCAAATCCAAATTCGGCGTTGTCCTCGAAAAGTGAGTTAGCCCAGGCAGGTCCGCGGTTTTCTCTGTTTGTTGTCCATGGCGTCGTGGGCAGGTTGCCACCGTAGATTGATGAACAACCAGTAGCGTTGGCAATCGTAACTCGATCTCCGAACAATTGGCTTAATAACTTAAGATAAGGGGCTTCTCCGCATCCAGCGCAGGCTCCGCAGAATTCGAACAGGGGTTGAATCAACATTAGGTCCTTTATCGATTGGGTATTTAGCTTTTCCTTGTCGATCTCTGGGAGCGAGAGGAAGTAATCCCACTTGGGGATTTCCTTATCGCGTACATCAATTTGAGGCACCATGGTAAGTGCATTTTTAGAAACGTCTTCGTTTTTGCTTACCGGACAATTGGCGACACAGCTGCCACATCCCGTGCAATCTTCAGGTGCGATTTGAATAGTAAAGACTTGCTCTTTATATTGAGGCCATTTCGCTTCAGCATATTGCCATCCTTCTGGAGCGTCGTTTAGGTATGATTTGTCATATACCTTTGCTCTTATAGTGGCATGGGGGCAAATGAAGGTACAACGACCGCATTGGATGCATGCACTCGGGTTCCACTGAGGAACTTCAACGGCGATGTTGCGTTTTTCCCATTTCGAGGTTCCCGAGGGGAAGGTTCCATCATCTGGAAGCTTGCTCACAGGAAGCTTATCCCCCTGTAGCACCATCATGGGACCGAGTACTTCTTTGACAAATTCCGGAGCTTTATCGGACACGGCTGGTTTGATGTCAAAGTTGCTCGTCACTTCGCCAGGCACCTTGACCTCGTGCAGGTGTTCTAAAGCAGCATCGACCGCTGCTATATTTTTGTTCACTACGGCTTCTCCGCGTTTGCCGTAGGTTTGTACTATCGCTTCTTTTATCTTTTCTATGGCGAGGTCAAAAGGAATAACCCTGCTCAAGTAGAAGAAACATGTTTGCATTATAGTGTTGATGCGAGGGCCTAATCCTTTTTCCCTTGCCACGCTATAGGCATCTATTACATAGAAACGCAGTTTCTTGTCTATAATTTGCTGCTGCATCGTCCGTGGCAAATAATCCCACACCTCTCCGGCAGTGTAGGGAGTGTTGAGCAAGAATATAGCTCCCTCTTCAGCTATATCGAGAATATTTAGCTTTTCTGTAAAGGCAAACTGATGACAAGCTACGAAGTTGGCTTTATCGATCTGATAAGTTGAACGAATGGGGTTTGGTCCGAAACGAAGGTGCGAGATGGTATAACCACCTGCTTTCTTGGAGTCGTAAACGAAGTAACCTTGAGCATAAAGATCGGTCTCCTCGCCAATTATCTTGATCGAATTTTTATTTGCACCTACCGTGCCATCCGCGCCCAAGCCAAAAAATACTGCCCTTGTGGACTCGGGATCTGCTATGGAAAAGCTAGGATCCACATCCAGGCTTGTATCGGCTACGTCATCTTCTATACCGACGGTAAAATGGTCTTTGAGGCTGGATTTCTTTAGCTCATCGAAGACGGATTTAACCATGGCCGGTGTAAATTCCTTGGAAGATAAACCATATCGTCCGCCAATAACAGTCGGATCGAAATCGGGGCTTAGGCTGCCGTTACGTTTGGCTTCATATATGGCGTTTACGACGTCGAGGTACAAGGGTTCACCCGAGCTGCCGGGTTCTTTAGTGCGATCAAGTACAGCAATTGCTTTCGTGGTTTTGGGAAGAGCTTTTACGAAATGCTCTATGGAGAAGGGTCTGTAAAGCCGCACCTTTATGATACCAACCTTTTCTCCATGTTCGGTGAGGTACTCTACAGTTTCGTGGGCCGCTTCGGCGCCTGAGCCCATTAAAACTAACACTCGCTCCGCGTCAGGTGCGCCCACGTAGTCAAACAAGTGATATTGCCTGCCAGTTAGCTTCGCAAATTGATCCATCACTTCCTGTACGATTTTGGGGCAAGCCATGAAATAGGGATTGCACCCCTCTCTAGATTGGAAGAAAACGTCGGGATTTTGGGCTGTGCCGCGGATGAAGGGACGGTCAGGGGAAAGTGCACGTTTTCTGTGCTCTAGAACTAAATCAAAGTCTATCATCTGTCTCAGTGTGTCATCGTCAATGTACTCTATTTTACTGATTTCGTGGGACGTTCTAAAGCCGTCAAAGAAATGAAGAAACGGGACCCTGCTTTTTAGTGTCGAGGCTGTGGCTATAACTGCAAGGTCATGTGCCTCTTGCACCGAATTCGATGCTAGAAGGGCCCATCCTGTTTGCCTGACTGCCATGACATCGCTATGATCTCCAAATATGGAAAGTGCATGGGTAGCGAGGGTTCTTGCTGAGACATGCATGGTAGCGGATGTCAACTCTCCTGCAATTTTGTACATATTGGGGATCATTAAGAGTAATCCTTGAGATGCAGTAAACGTCGTGGCAAGTGCTCCTCCTTGAAGTGCTCCGTGAAGAGAACCAGAAGCTCCTCCTTCACTCTGCAATTCGACGATCTTTGGGACGAAGCCCCATACATTGGGGTCACCCTTCGCAGCCCATTCATCAGCATACTCGCCCATCGGAGAAGAAGGTGTTATGGGGTATATTGCAGCAACTTCAGATAGCCTATACGCGACTGATGCCGTAGCTTCGTTGCCATCGATAGTAACATATTTTTTTACTGGCATTACGTAAACCTCCTTACGTGAGAATTGTTTTTTAAAGAAAGCGTAAATTGACACCAAGAACTCGAAAACATTATACTAACAAGTCAGATGTTTTGGTATATCATTTTACCAAATGATGAAAAATATCGCAAACAGGACGGAATATGATTTTATGGTTCACAGGAAAAGTGGGATATTACTTCATTTGACATCATTGCCATCCGGTTGGGGCATTGGGGACATGGGGCCGATGGGGTATCGCTTTGTTGATTTGTTATGGGCGCACGGCCAGTCGGTTTGGCAAATTTTACCATTAAATCCAACGGAGGAAATTTATGATTTTTCTCCATATAACTCAACTTCTGCCTTTGCTGGCAACTCTTTGCTCGTAAGCCTTGAGATGTTGGTTGAGGAGGGTTATTTGTGTAACGATGACCTCCCCTCAAAATTCGGTAGCCCAGATGCCGATTTTAAGCGCGCTTCGAGCGTTCGCAAAAAGCTATTACAAAAAGCGTATGATTGCTTCTTCCCAAGCGACGAGTTTCAACTCTTTTGCAAAACAAACGAGTGGTGGCTAGAGGATTATGCATTGTACCAAGCTCTTAAATCTTATTATCGCCTTCCTTGGTACATGTGGCCACAAGATTTGAGAATGAAAGAACCTGGAGCCGTTGATATGGCTAAAGAAAAGTTTGCTGATTATATAAATAAAGAAAAGTTTGTTCAATACGTCTTTTATGATCAGTGGGGCAAGCTGCATCATTATGCAAAGTCTCGAGGGATTGGCATATTTGGGGATATGCCTTTGTACGTAGCGCACGATAGTGCTGATGTATGGGCGAACCAAGAGATGTTTTGCCTAGATGACGAGGGAATGCCGCTTGAAGTCTCGGGTGTTCCTCCCGATTATTTCAGCACAACAGGGCAATATTGGGGTAACCCCTTGTATGATTGGGAAATAATAGAAGAACGAGGATTTGAATGGTGGATAAAAAGGCTCGAACATGCTTTTAGCCTATACGACATGGTTAGAATAGATCATTTTAGAGGATTAGTGGCTTATTGGGCAATACCGTTCTATGAATCCACTGCTGTCAATGGAAGATGGGTTAAAGGTCCGGCAGAAAGGATGTTTGCCGTCTTAAAAAATCGTTTGGGAGATCTTCCGATAATAGCAGAGGACCTCGGGGATATAACGGATGATGTACGTCAATTTATGGATGATCATGATATTCCCGGAATGAGAGTTTTACTTTTTGGAATGGAAAATCCTAAAGGTAACATACATATACCCTTCTACTACAAGGAAAATTGTGTCGCATATACCGGAACACATGATAATAATACCGTGGCAGGTTGGTATTCAGAGGAAGCTTCACCTCAGGCTATAAGGAATTTGGCTCTTTACTTAGGTCGCAAAACGGATGTAAGTTCCGTATCCAGGGACATGATTCGTTTGGTTGAGCTTTCTGTTGCGAAATTGGTAATTATTCCTTTTCAAGATATACTGGGATTAGATTCCAGCTCTAGAATGAATAAGCCTGCTAGCAGGGAAGGAAATTGGCGATGGCGGATGCACGAGGACATGATGAGCGCTCCGGTGCTAAAATGGTTTAAGGAGATCACCGGACTTGCAGACAGATGCTAAAGAGGTCGATAGTAAGGAGGTGGAAAAATGCGAGAAGATCGTATCATCACGGAAGTTGGCACTAACGAATGGCAAGTGGTCGTTTTTACCTTGGGAGATCAAGGTTTTGCCATAAACGTTGATAAAACGAGAGAAATTTTGCGGTGGACCGGAGTCCGCCCCGTTCCTCAGTCGCATCCGGCAATGCTGGGTATTACCACTGTTCGAGGAGAGGTCATACCTTTAATTGACCTTCGCATTTATTTGAATATTACGCCTACGGTTTCCAAAGAACAGAGCAAAGTGATCGTCACGGAGTTTAATCAGATGAAATTAGGATTCGTAGTGGACGGCGTAGAAAGAATTTATCGCATACACTCAGAAGAGCTAGATGCAACCTTAACCGGCACTTTTTTGGGAGAAAACGTTTTATATGTAATTAAAAGGGACGATAGAAACATATTATTGCTGGATTTTGAAAGGATAGTACAAGTAGTAAATCCTCAACTTGCAGACCAATACCAGATGGATTCGGCTAAGATACAAAGTGTTATTTCCGAGTTGGGCGATCCTGATCAATATAGAATATTGGTTGTCGAGGACTCTCCTTTGATAAGAAAGATGATTCAGGACGTACTGGGTAAAGGAGGTTTTCACAACGTAGAAGTGGTATCACATGGCAAGGCGGCTTGGGACAGGTTATGTGATGAGGATGGAGCTTTCGATTTGGTTATAACCGATATTGAAATGCCAAAGATGGATGGTTTAAGCTTAACTAAAAGAATCAAAGAAGATGAGTGTTTGCGTAACATACCCGTGATTGTCTTTTCTTCAATTATGGCTGATGACATTAAAAGAAAGGCGCAGAGCGTGGGTGCAGATGGCCATATTACCAAGCCAGAGATAGAACAATTAATAGTGCAGGTTAGTGAGCTTTTGAAAAGTCGGGAGGATAAAGGGAGAAAATATGATGGGACTACCTCATTGGGATAGAATTGTGAGCTTTGAAGTGCCAATGTGGACTCCATATGGGCTTGACTATAAACCGGTATCGTTCGTAGGCGGGGCAGATCGATTGTTGCAAGACGTTGCGACTTATGCGATGGACCTTGAAAGCGAGCTTATTTATTTAAGCGGAATGCGATATGGAGAAGTTGGAGTCGTTTCTTATGATAAGACCATAGATCCGGGAAGAAGCATATCTTTCCCCCTGGGTTTTGTAGTGATTTTTTCCTTTTCTAAGGCGATGGAAAAATTTGTCTCGCGTTTTGTTAAGGAAATGGACGAAATCAAGGTTGGCGTTTGTTTTTGCGACCTTTGGGATAGGGAAATGCCTTTGGGGAAATATAAAGCAATTGCTTTAATAAGCAGTAATCCTTTTTTTGACGACAAAAATTTTTTGGAACATTTTGTTCAAGAACTTGCGAAGAACGTTGACGCCAAAGCTACCTCATCACTATCCTATTTTGCTGAAAAATTTGGTTATCGTCGCTTTTTCATTCCCTATGAAACCGACGATCCGATAGAGCTTGCCATATCGAGCATTTGCAATGAGTTCGAGACTGAGGAGATTATATCCTTGTTAGGTTCTATTGACCATTAAAGGTGATAGTTTAGGTCTATCTATTTAAGGCTCTGCAATGAACTGTCGCTCAAGTTATTCCTCCAGGGCTAATCAAAAGTAACATATTTCATTTGAATCAATTTAAATTTATTGACTATAGAAAGGGGAGTTAGCGATGACCGAGCTTTCAAGAGAGCGGGCTTACGAACTGCTCACCTCACATAATCGTGACGAAAGTCATATTAAGCACGCTCTAGCCGTAGAAATGGCTATGAGGTATTTTGCGAGATATTATGGTGAAGACGAAAATCTATGGGGTATAGTGGGATTGGTCCACGATTTGGACTGGGAGGAATGTCCTGAGGAGCATCCAAAAAAGGGAGTGGAATGGTTAGAGGAAGCAGGATATCCCGAAGAAGTGATACGTGGAGTGCTGGCCCATGCATGGGACATAACAGGTGTTGAGCCTACTTCTTTGATGG
>JAAYTM010000127.1 GCA_012518015.1 Synergistaceae bacterium | reverse complement strand
GGCCGTCACACTAGGATCAAGTTGCCTCAAACTTCCCGCAGCCGCATTCCTAGGATTAGCGAAAGGCTGCTCTCCCTCTTCTTCTCGAGCTTGATTAAGCAAAGCAAAATCTTCTTTCGTCATGTAGACTTCGCCTCTGACCTCGAGCCTGCCCGGCACATATTCGAGTAATCTCAAGGGTAGGCTTTTAATGGTACGTAAATTATCCGTTACATCCTCGCCTACTTTTCCATCGCCCCTCGTCGCACCCAAGGTGAACCTGCCCTCTTCATATACGAGCGAGACGGCAACGCCATCTATTTTTAGTTCGGCCGTAAAATCTACTTTTCTTTCAAGTATCCTATGCACCCGAGAGATGAAGTTTAACAACTCTTCTTGGGTAAAAACATTGTCCATAGAAAGCATTGGAACTTCGTGAACCACTGTCCGAAATTCTTCTCTCGGCCGGCCTCCAACGCGCTGCGTCGGCGAATCAGGGGTTACTATCTGAGGAAAGCGCCTTTCGATCTCCACTAACTCTCGGTACAAGGCGTCGTATTCTTCGTCAGTTATCAAAGGTGAGTCCAAGACATAGTAATAGTAATTGTGTTTTTCTATTTCTTGCCTAAGCTCTTCAGCCCTTTTCCTGGCCTCGCCTAAATCCAAGAGGCTTCACTCCTTTGGGCGCATGGTGGGAAAGAGGATCACGTCACGGATCGAGCTTGAGTTCGTTAAAAACATGGTAAGCCTGTCGATGCCAATACCCAAACCGCCAGTCGGGGGAAGGCCATGTTCAAGGGCAACTATGTAATCCTCATCGAAGGCATGCGCCTCTTCGTCACCGGCTTCTTTTTTTCTTAATTGATCCAGAAAACGCTCTTTTTGGTCTAAGGGATCATTGAGCTCGCTAAAAGCGTTTGCTACTTCTGCTCCACATATAAAGAGCTCAAATCTGCGGGTGAAATCGGGATTATCAGGGTCTCTTTTAGCAAGAGGAGAAACCTCCACCGGATAACCCAAGACAAATGTGGGTTGTATCAATTTATCCTCCACGAAGTTGTCAAAGAATTCGGTCATGATTAAAAGTCGGCTTTCGTCTCCTTTCACCTCAAGTCCCCCTTCTTTCGCAAGCTTCCTTGCTTCTTCATCAGTAACAGTTAAAAAATCAATGCCACAATGCTCCTTCACCAACTCCACCATCGCTGCACGCCTGAAGGGAGGCTCGTAGTTTATCATGTAATCGCCATAGGGTAACTGCCTGCTTCCCATTGCATCAGCACAAGCTACGATTATCTCTTCCGTTAAATTCATCATATCCTCGTAGTTAGCGTAAGCCCAGTAAACCTCCATGGCGGTGAACTCCGGGTTATGCATGGAATCGATGCCTTCATTTCTGAAGTTCTTGCCTATCTCATAAACGCGTTCATACATCCCAACTACCAGTCGTTTTAAGTAAAGCTCGGTCGCTATCCTGAGATACAAATTTATCCCTAAAGCATTATGATACGTGATAAAGGGCCTGGCAATAGCTCCTCCTGCAATCGGAGATAACATGGGGGTCTCGACCTCAAGTGTTCCATGAGACTCCAAGACCTCTCGAAAGGTCTTTATTATCTTGGCTCTTTTTCTAAAAGCCTCTCTGACCTCGGGATTAGCTATAAGGTCTAAATAGCGCTGTCTGTAGCGCACTTCCGTATCCTTTAGGCCGTGCCATTTTTCAGGCAAAGGCCTTAAGGCTTTGCTCAAAAGTTTAAAGTCTGTTACCAGAAGGGACAACTCACCCCTTTTGGTTCTAAAAGGATGCCCTACAATTCCTAGAAAATCTCCCGTGTCTACCCATCTTTTGAACCATTCGTATTCTTCTTCCCCTAAAGAATTTAACTGAAAGTAGAGCTGAAGTCTTTCTGAATCGTCCTCCAAATGCGCAAATGAGGCCCTACCATGCTTTCTAATCGTCATGACACGACCCGCCGTCTTTATTGTTGCAGTTTCATCCATCTCATCTGGACCTAAATGGGAGAAATGTTCGTGTACAAAGGACAATTTATGCTCTTTATCCCATTTATCGATCACGTATGGATCAAATTTTGATTCCTTACGCAGGCGCTCCAGTTTTTCCACGCGCTGTCTTATTATTTCTTTTTCCGGAGCAGTGCGTTCTTCCATGTTTACGTTATTATCATTCATTTATTGCTCCCCCTTAGCGTAAAGGTTATTAAAATCATTGATATATGAATCAAATAATTCCTTCGTTTTCGCTATACTGCCAGCATTCGCCAAAGAAGATCGCATATAGGAAGCCCTGGGCATTCCTTTAAAAATACATGATAAGAAGTGGCGAAGCAAGTGCATGCCTGAATTGTCTTCTATTTCGCATAAGTCTATCAGAAAAGTCCGAAAAACATTGACTCTGGATTTAAATGAATCTTTGAAATCTGCAAAATATCCCAAAGCCTTTAAAGCATCTGGTATCATGAAGGGATTCTTCAGGGCACCTCGCGCAACTAAAACGCTTTTGCAGCCCATCTCCAGATATTCAACAACATCACCGGAAGTAAACACGTCACCCGTAGCTGTTATCATGCCAGGAAAAGCCTTGGCAATTTCCTTCATAATATTCTTATCCGATATTCCATTATAACCCTGCGACGGCGTTCTTGCATGGACCGCGACATTATCCGCACCGGATGACACTAAAAGCTCACACCATTTAACGGCATCATGCAAGTTATGGCTTGGAATTCTCGTCTTTACACAAATCGGCAAGCCAAGGGCTTTGGTTTCCTTTATCATTTGGGTTGCAACATCAGGGCAGAATATCATGGCTGCGCCTCCTCCTGATGCCATAACCTTCTTGGAAGGACACGCCATATTTATGCCCAGCGCTTCAAATGAACTCACCTTTAAGGCTTCCTCTGCTGCCTCCAAGAGAAAATCGACGTTGCCAGAAAAAAGCTGCAATACCAAAGGTCCTTCGTTGGGGTGTCGAAACAAAGAAGGAAAAACAGACTGGTTTTTATCAACAACAGCCTTTGCCGAGATCATCTCAGTATGAGCAAGCCCCACGCCTAAATGGAAACACATTTTTCTTACAGGCCATGCGGTAATATCGGCCATGGGAGCAAGCCACAGAGGGTTATTTGATGTTACGCTCATATATAAGCCTCAGCCCCTCTAACGTGAGATTAGGATCCACGACGTTTATTCTACTTGACCACCTTGCTACGGTCTCGGCATGTCCCCCTGTCGCAATGACCTTGGGCGCTTCTTTTTGCTCTTGCGACATACGATCGACCAGACCGTCTATCAGTCCAGCGTAACCAATTACTATTCCAGATCTCATCGATTCCGATGTAGACCTCCCAATGGCCCTTTTGGGAGGCTCGAGTGCTACCAAGGGAAGCTTTGCAGTCTTGCCAAACAATGCCTCTACACTGGCCTGCAACCCTGGAGCTATTGCTCCTCCAAGATATGAGCGATCAGAAGATACGTAATCAAGCGTTACGGCTGTGCCAAAATCCACCACAATGACAGGACTTCCATAATTATGCACGGCAGCAACCGCGTTTACCAATCTGTCAGCGCCAACTTCAGCAGGTATGTCATACTTTACCTTTATGCCAAGGTCCACGCTTGAATCGACCACCATGGGTTTTATACCCAAGTATTTCGAGATCCCCTCACGCCATGCCATCTCAAGCGGAGGGACGACACTCGAAATTATAGAACTGGTGATAGATTTCTGGTCTAACTTTGTCATGTAAAGCAATCCCGTAAGATAAATCCCGAGTTCATCCCCGGTTCTCTTCTCTGATGTAAGTCTCCAATCTGCAACCAAGCAGGCACCATCGAAAATACCAAGGCAAGTATTTGTATTTCCTATATCCAGAACGAGAAGCATCTCTTACACCCCCTCTTTTTAAGATAGCAATATCATGTAAACTACCAGTCCACAGCTCGACACACAAATGCTCCTAAAGAAACCAAAATTTAACCTTTTAGTTAGTATAACAAATAATATTGCAATAGAAATAATGGGCCAATGCCAAGGTTCCGTAATGCTCATGGGCATGAAAGAGGCCAAGAAGTTTAGCAACCATTCAAAGACAAGCAAAGCCTTTTCTGCAAACCAAACTACTAATGTACCCAAGCCAAAGGGCAAAATGACAAGGGGGGTTGAAAGCAGAACGACAAAAAATAAAAGTGCAAAAACAGGTATGGCAATCAAATTAGAAAAAAGTCCTACGACAGGCAACGATCCGAAAATTGTAAGCACAATACCAGCAGTGACCATCCAAAGAAGCGCACTTGAAGTTAGCAGCGAGATCCTTTTGGAAAAAATACCGGTACATCCGATCGTCAAGGCCGACATGACCGACAATTTCCAACCTACATCCCACACAAACCAGGGCCTCCATAAAAGCAAACAAACAGCTGCCAGACTTACGGCTTGAAGAGTCCTTATGGGCCGTCCAATCATCTTTCCGATCAATACAAAAGCCGTCATCAAGCCAGCACGCATGGCGCTAGCAGCAAACCCAGTAAACGCCAGGTAAAAAAACAGCAAGAGCAATGATATTTGAACTTTCCATTTGGCTTTTTTTAGAGCCCGAAAGACAATCCCCACCACCAAGGCCACATGAAACCCCGATACAGCGAGCAAATGGGAAGTACCCCATTTTGAATGAAGTTGAGCCAAATCGGGGTCTTTAACACCAAAGAGCAGGGTTAGCAAATATCCCCTTACCCTGGGCGGAAAATTTAACAAGACCCAACGTCTCAAAAAAGATCGCCAACGATATAGGCTAAAACTGTAAGCTTTCCGGCTTTTAGTCGTCTGCAAGCCAACCAAGCGACCCCTTACGCCTCGAGATCTCCAATAGGTATAAGGATTAAAGCCCGTAGATTTATTTTCCAACGGAAGTATTGAAGCCTTTATTTCGACGCTGTCACCTTCTCTTAAAGCCAGACTTGGTGATACATCCGCAACGTATTTACCCTTAGCGGTCTTGAACACTACGGCTCTTTTGCTCCCCCAGGGCCTTTCAAAGGCAACGACAGCCTTCTCAGATATCCTGTCAGCTAAAATGAGCTCATTCCCAACTCTGTAAGCTAAAAACGAGCTTCCCAGCAGTCCAACGACGAAGCACAAAACTAAAACATAAAACGCATGAGGCGTACCGTCATAGGAACAAAAACCCAAGGCCAACATAATAAACCCGGCGATAAGGCTTGATAACAAAAAGGGGAAACCTTTACCCGCTAAAAGGACGGCAACTATAAATGAGACTAACAGACACAAACAGGGAGTTTCATAAAGTAATTTCATCTATATCCAACGGTAACGTAAGGTCTGATCTTTTCCATCTTTTTGGGTCCTATTCCTTTTACCTCAAGCAGTTCCTCTACTGAACGAAACCCTCCCCTTAGATCCCTGTAATCCAATATTGCCTGGGCAGTCTTAGGTCCTACGCCAGGAAGACTTTGCAACATCTCCGCACTCGCCCTATTCAGGTCTATTACATCGACATCTTTTTCGTAACTTCCATAAGGCTTGTTAGCATTGGAGCCAGCAAAGACATCCTTCGCGATGGACAAATTATCCCTGCTCTGTTCAACTAATGTAGTGGCAACCAACTCACCTTTCTCGGGCACATGAAGGTGGCAACCATCACCTAAGTTTGCAGCCAAGTTTATGGCCACCGGGTCAGCTTTAGTGGTAAGTCCTCCCGCTTTTTCCACCAATTGATACACCCTTGACCCAGATGGCATTTTATACACGCCCGGGTTTTTAACAGCTCCTGTAATGTACAATATCCATTCCTTTTCCTCAGGAGTCGCCTGTTTTTTGTCAAGTTCGCCTTCCTCGTTATTGTTTACAATCTCTGATGCTCCAATGCCCTGAAGGACAACATTCTCGGCTTCAAATGATCGTCCTTTTATCTTTCCCAAAGAATATGCGGCCGACAATCCCAACGCCAAGACAAAACACAGAAAGGCCATTAAAAACCATTTAAAGCTCTTACTGCTTTTGTATTTTTCAAGTGATTCTTTCTCATGAAGGAACTCAAAGTCCAACTTCGAGGACATCGTTAAAATCCCTCAATGAAACTAGTTCACCGTACAAATACCAGTTGGAGGCCTCAGTTATGCGCACCTCGTACAATTTTCCTAACATAGTCTCGTCCCCCGGTACCAACACTACCTTGTCCGTGGGCGTTCTGCCTTGCAGGAGCCCTCCTCCTTTAGGCGCTAAATCATCAAATAACACCTCAACAACCTTGCCAACTAAGTCTAAATTCTTCTTAAACGATATAGCATCTTGTAGCTCATTTACTATGGCAAGTCTTCTTTTTTTCTCTTCTTGGGAAATTTGATCAGGCATCACAGCTGCTGGCGTTCCTTCTCTCGGAGAATAGGAAGCCGTATGAACCAGATCAAATTGCATTCTTTCCAACATATTAAGAGTGTCCACGAAATCCTCTTCCGTCTCCCCGGGGAAACCGACTATAAGGTCGCTTGTTATTGAAATGTCTGGAATTGCATTGCGCAAGCGTCTTATTATTCCTTCATATCCGCTGACAGTGTAACCTCGATTCATCTTCTTTAAAATCTTATCGCTTCCCGACTGAATGGGAAGATTTACAGCAGGACAGATTTTCTGTTCTTCTGCCATGACTTCTATCACATCATCCGTAAAATCGCGCGGGTGTGAGGTGGTAAAGCGCACCCTGAGCAACCCGGGAATACGCGACACGTCTCTTAAAAGATCCGAAAATCGATAACCTTTGCAAAAGTCCTTTCCATAGGAATCGACATTCTGACCCAAGAGCGTGACCTCAAGGATGCCATCTTCGACAAGCTCCGATACTTCTTCCAAGATCTCATCTGGTCGTCTCGATACAAACCTTCCGCGCACGTAGGGCACAATGCAATAAGTACAGAAATTATCGCATCCGTGTGCAATGGTGACAAAAGCCTTGAAGGGATTACTTCTTATAATAGGCGTAACTTTCAAGTCAACCATTTCTCTAGGATCCTCGTCCAAATATACGACTACTTTATTGCGTAGAGCCTTTTCCAATGCATCCGGTACCAATCCTATATGCCTTGGCCCAACTACGACTCTTACCTGCGGAAACCTTCTAATCAACTCCACACCCATGTTTTGGGCCATGCAACCTATGACGGCTAAAATGGGCTTGCCCTTTACCCCAAAAGCCTTCTTGTAACGTCCTATCTCGCTTAAGACCTTCTGTTCGGCTTTTTCCCGAATGCTGCAAGTCACAATTATGACGACGTCGGCTTGAGACGTATCTGTCTCTTTCCAGCCTCTAAAGGTCAAGGCTGTCCTCAAGCGATCACCGTCATATTGGTTCATCTGACATCCGTATATATTAATAGCAAAGCTAAAAGACATATCAGCTTTTCCCTCTCTCGTTTCAAAAATTTCCTTGGTTATTATAACCTACTACAAAAACTTCCTTCAAACAAATATTTCTAAGGCATAAAGCAACCATAAACTACAAACCGACCAACATTCTAATAGCGCTTACGGTCACAAATATAGATAACACGAGCGAGGCCAACAGTTTCCCTTGAGTATAGCAAAATACGCCTCGTCAGTACCTAGTAAAGAAAATAAACCAACTCAAATACCTAATGTCACGGAAAATATTTTCATCAAAACTAGTTCATTCTCATCATATTGAAAAATTCTGCTTCGAATGATAAAATTTAGGTAAACCTAATTTAGGGGGTGACAAGCATGAAACGGGCAACAGCTGCAGTTTTGACACTTGTCGTGTTGATAGCTGTTACAGGCATAGCTTCAGCACATGGGCGATATGGTTTTAGATCAAGTCCTATTTGGAACGTTCATAACGGCTGCGGCCAGGGAGTAATTATGAGTGAACTGAGACCCGGTTACGCGAGCCTTCATACGTGGAGCATGAGCAGATCTCGCTTAGGATTAGCTCCATATGATCTAAAAATTCGGACACAAATAGTCGAAAACATGGGCCAGCTGGAAAGACATCGACTAGAATTGCATTCTAGGTTATACGATAACCCTATAGACAGGTATAAAATCACCCAACTTCGCGAAAGGATGCTTTCTCTTCAAGATGAGATAGCTCGATGGCAGATCGAACAAGCTTTCAGACTATATGAAAGGCAAGAGTATTAGAGCCTGTTTCCCAACTTGAGATCTTGCATTGAAATCATTTCCCAAAGAAGCCGTAGATTGTAAGTTTCTATATTGAGATGAAGTGAACCTTAAGTACCTATAGGCCTATTGCTTGTATATTTTGTTCCATCTCCATGAAGACTGCTTTATTTTACTGCATTCTAACCTTGGTGGGGTGAGTTGTGAAACAGGCTCATTATTGTACCAGGTTATACCCACCAAGACGTATGAAATCAGCGATTTTAAATTCTAGCTATATCCTGTCTTTTTGATCTATCTCCAAAACAGCAAGTAGGAGCACATTAATACCACGCCAACAATCTTCTAATGGCGTATGTTCTAGCTCGCAGTGACTATGTCCCCCCTTGCTTGGTACGAAGACCATTCCAGTAGGTAGCATTTCCGCAACGTACTGCGCATCATGCCCAGCGCCACTATACATTCTTTTATATGTATAACCGTAAGCATCGACGCTTTTCTGAATACAGTTAATTATTTCTTCACTGAAACTTACTGTGTTACGCTTCCATCTCATTTCGTAGCTTACTTTGCATTTATCAAGTTCCTTAGGAATGCCCTCTATTATGTCAACAACTTGTTTTATTACACTTGGATCTTTATGTCTCGCATCCAGAGAAAAATCTACAAATCCAGGAATACATGTATGTATACATGGATGGCAAAAGATTTCTCCTGTGGTATATACTAGATCACGTTCCAATTTACCAAACTCGTCGTGGAAATATCTTATTGCAGAGGTCGCAGCCAAAAGGGCATCTCTTCTAAATGACATTGGCACAGTTCCTGCATGGCCAGTCTGGCCATGAGTTTTAATCCTGTAGTTAACCATACCAACAACACCCTCTACAACACCTATTTGTTTGTTCTCTGCTTCTAATACTGGACCCTGTTCAATATGTAGCTCTAACATGGCCATATAATCTCTAGGATTGAGCCTGTTAGCCTCATCGCCCACATAACCGCTTTCTAACAAAGCTTCTCCGAAGGTTTTTCCATCTGGGCTTTTAGAAGCCAACACCTCTGCTTTATCAAATTTACCGCAAATAACTCCTGAGGACGTCATCGCTGGTGGATACAAAGAGCCTTCTTCATTTGTCCAGATCATCGCCGTAATTGAATGTCTATGAGGAATCTTGTTGTTAACAATTGTTTCAAGAACTTCCATTGCTCCTATAACTCCCAAAATACCGTCATAATTACCACCATTTTTGACAGAATCTGTATGTGAAGCCATCACAATACTAGGGAGTCCCTTTTCGGAACCAGGAATAGTTGCATATACGTTGGCCATATCATCAGTTACTATATTAGCACCAACATTTTTCATTCTCCTCGCAAATTCATCCCTGGCTTGCAAGTCCTCTTTTGATAGTGCAAATCTCGTTATGCCTCCCTTATCGGTGCCGCCAAACTTGGCAAATGTTTCTATTTTATTCTGTATCCTGTTTTTGTTGCAGGTTATCATAACGAATACCTCCTAAATATCTTCACCTTTAATTTTCTTGACCTAACAATCCCATGCTCCATTTTGTAATTATATTAGCTTTGTCAAATAGCCCCTAAAATCTCTTATAAGCACGATAACGCATTTATTCGTAATTTCCTTCGGTTACATTCTAGACCAAGCATTTCTCACCTACAATAATAACTAAACTTCGGCCCTCATGAATTTCTTTGGACTTTTAGTCAAAGTTAAAAAATAACAACAGGGGCTGGTCCTGCTTTCATAGCACATTTGTAACGCAGGTTTCCTTGCAAACTCAAAGGATTATCCCTTTGGTTGAACTGTAAAATTAATAAATGAAGGAAAAATGGATATGATTCGATTGACATCGGCAATAAATGCTGTAAAATTCATAAAGCTAAGCTAGATCTGAAAATGAGACTTTTCTCGCTAGGAGGTAAATGAGGAATGTCGGCTGAAAGAGTCCAACAAGATGATGTCATTTTGATGACGCGCGAAGGATACCAGAAATTACGCGCTGAACTCATAAAACTGAGGAGCGATGGTAGGCACGAGATATCAAAACAACTTGAAGAGGCAAGGTCATTTGGAGATTTAAGCGAGAATGCGGAATACCATACAGCCAAAGAAGCGCAAGCCAAACTCGAGGCACGAATTCAGCTATTGGAATCACAACTATCTAAAGCCAGAATCATCGACAGTGATCAAATAGACACAAGTCAGGTAACTTTAGGCACCAAAGTTACTCTAAGAGACCTCGATATTAATGAAGAATTTACTTATGTAATCGTAAATTCGGAGGAAACCGACCCAAGCAATCACAGAATATCGGTCTCAAGCCCCGTTGGGCAAGCTATAATAGGCAAAACCGTCGGCGATGAAGTCATAGCAAGAGCTCCTCGCGGGACAAGAAGGCTCAAGATATTACGTATCGAGGTCTAGTGTAATAAGGCAAACCTGTCTAAAGGATGTCAAATAAAAGGAAGGATTACTTTTTTTGCCTGCAATCATGAGGGTGATTATTTCGAGCTTCAGGTTAATGTTTTATCTTTCAAGAGCGTTTGTAATTAATCGCTTCACCAGATCCTCGAAGGACCAACCAATTGCTTTCGCCGCCTTTGGAACCAGACTCGTAGCAGTTAGCCCGGGCGCAGTGTTTACTTCTAAGACATAAGGCTTTCCATTAAGATCAAGGCGCATGTCCACCCTGCTGTATTGCTTGCAACCCAAGCTAAGATGGGCTTTGATGGCCGCTTTTTTAGCCTCCGAAGCTACCGATTCTTGCAATGGAGCGGGTACCAAATATTCACTGTTACCAGGCGTATACTTTGCCCTATAACTGTACAGTGAATTTTTGGGTACTATTTCTATGACGGGAAACGCCCTGATGTTACCGCCATCGTCCCACACAGTTACAGTGACTTCTTTCCCAGGGATATACCGCTCAGCCAGGATGAGATTGTCATACTCGGAAGCTAAGCGCAGGGAAGACAATATATCGCCCTCTTGAGCAACTATGCTTATACCAATTGTACTACCGCATCGCGAAGGCTTGATGACCATCTTTTCTTCACTAAGCTTATTATAAAAACAGATTACCTTTTGATAGGTCGTTTCTATGCCCTGTCGAGACGTGTCAATTTCGATTCCCTCAGGCACAGAAATATCGTCTCGTCGAAACCTATACTTGCTCAAGGCTTTATTCATTGCAAGCATGCAGGCTTCAGGACCCGAGCCTGTATAGGGTACATCATAGAACTCGAGCAGAGCTTGTAGTCTGCCGTCTTCTCCCCATCCTCCATGCAGTGCTATGAAAACGACATCGAACTTTTGGTCACTTACACATTTTATGACATCTTTCATTGTTCGCACATGGCCATCTAAAACCTCAAAGCCGCTTTCCTTCGCCGCTTCGACTACTGCCTTCCCGCTTGCAAGCGACACCTCTCGTTCCGGGCTTTCGCCTCCATATAACACTAATACTTTCATTTTACGAACCCCACTTCCTGGGCCGGACTTGTAATTTCCTCCACCTCTCCGCCAAAGGTAATCTTGCTTTCAGGAAATGCTTTTATAACGAGCCTCAACCCCATCCAATCATCCTCATCGCTTGTCGAATACATTGGCCTCTCATCCTTATAGATAAATTCCCAATAATAACAGTGCTCGTCGTAAACCAAGCTGTAAACTACTTCATCTAAATGTTCATCCA
This sequence comes from Synergistaceae bacterium, assembly GCA_012518015.1. GTDB lineage: Bacteria > Synergistota > Synergistia > Synergistales > Acetomicrobiaceae > Acetomicrobium. Next base: position 653 of record JAAYTM010000127.1, on the reverse strand, counting down.
CGAAATCATAGGCGGTCCTTACCGCCACTTTCCAGCGACTCCCCAGAGGAATGCCCGTGGTATGATAAATCTCGCGTCTATCCGAGTAATCGTCCCAGGACATGGGCGAATTCCCAGTCGTCCAGCGCTGGGCATATCGAGTTACCATGGGAAATTCACCGACTCTGTAACGCAATCCCCAAGTCGCGTCTATTACTTCCTGACGGCGCAGCCTTTTCGCATCATACTTGAACCATTGATACTGAGCCCAAATAAAGGGCGTAAAGTTTTTATTTTTTTTATCTAAAGGCGCAAAGGAGCTTGAAAAATCAAAGCCGTAACCCCACCTGTCTACTTCGGCTTCATCGGCTTCATAATTACCCCAATAAAGCGCAAGGCGCGATTTTGTATTCGAAGTTAAATCGACCCAAGGCGTGAATAGTTGAACCTCAGGGGACCGCCAAAGGACCCCTTTATAAGTCACTCCTGCTTCTTTTTCTATCGAAACGTTTTCAGCTTGAGACCAATAGATTTTTCCCGAAAAACCCTGATTGTAATAATTTGCACCCCAACTGGGTCGGTAACGCTTCTCGTCTTCGTCAGAGTTATAAGCATAGACTGCATTCGCAAACAAACTCCATTGATTTGTCAAACCGTAACTACCTAAAACCATC
>JAAYTM010000022.1 GCA_012518015.1 Synergistaceae bacterium | reverse complement strand
CTGCCCCAGCATAATATGGCCTTATGTGCCGAACATTTCGATAACTGGATGTTAAAGCGCGTGTCCAAGGCTGTCGATGAGTTCAAAATGTTTTCTAAGAAAAGCAACATTCTTGTTGCGGTCTCAGGCGGCAAGGACGGCCTGGCTTTATGGGATATATTGGTGCGTCTTGGCTATAATGCCTCCGGTTTGTACATCAATTTGGGCATAGAAGAGGACGATTACTCCGACGAGAGTGAAGAATTCGCAAGGTCATTTGCGGAACGCGTGGGTCGTAAATTATACATTGTAGATATCGAAGAAAATCATGGAATGTCTATACCCGAAAAAGCTTACACGAAAAGGCGAAAACCTTGCTCGGCCTGCGGAGTAACCAAGAGATATTATATGAACAAGATAGCCAGAAAGGAGAGCTTTGACGTAATTGTGACAGGGCATAATTTAGATGACCAAGCGGCGGCGTTGCTTGGCAACGTGCTTTATTGGAAGATTGACTATTTGGCTAAGGGAGCGCCTTATTCCCCGCCCATCGAAAGCGGTCAATTTGGCAAAGCAAAGCCCTTGGTCTTTTGCACAGAAAAGGAGGACGCCGTTTACTGTTTGCTCAAAGGCATACCTTATATACAAAAGGAATGTCCCTATTCTAAGGGCGCTACCTCTTTGCGCTGGAAGCACATATTAAATGAAATCGAAGAAAATTCTCCGGGAGCCAAACATGCCTTTTACTTTGGTTACGTGAGAAATATTGATTTGTTTCAGGGCAAAGAAAAAGAAGAAGAGCTACCCCCATTAACATGCGAAATTTGTGGGGCGCCTTCATGGAACTATGTTTGTTCTTTCTGCAGATTGTGGGATCTGGACAAAAGGGGAAATCTATCGTGCGATATGGACCAGAATTAGCATTAGCCTGGACTTTGGATATAAATGAGCGCTATAAGGGAAAAAAGCTATTTCGCTGCGAAGCAGGCCGAGAATGGCTGGCCCTTCAATTTTCTCGAAACAACAATTGGCTTTGGCTAAGTTGGGACAACCAAAGTTGCGGTATGGCTGTGATAAATAAACAAGAGCTCGATATTTTAAAGGAACTAAGGGCCAAAACTCACCCTATCTCGGGAGCTATAAAAAGCCATTTGGTGGGAGGTTTTTTGGTTCAGGCATTTCAGATAAACAGGGATCGCGTAATAGCTATTGAATTTTCAAGACCTTTAGGCGCAGGGGTTAACGTGTCTAGATTTCTCGTGTTTGAAGCCACGGGCAGGCAGGCCAATCTCATCATCCTTGACGACAAGCAAAAAATTATGGAAGTGGCAAAACACATTCATCCGGAGATCAACAGGTATAGGTCAGTTCTTCCCGGACTATTTTACACTCCCCCACCGCCTTTTGAAGGCCCGGACTTAGAAATTTTTAGCAAAAACGACTTGGCAAACATCACTAAATACAGAGGGATAGGTCAACCTCTTGCAAAGTTTTTGTTGAAAGAATGGGAACTTCGAAATTTAGATCTTGAGCCCTACCTAAAAGGGCTTTACTCTATAACCTTGCAAGAGTTGATTTGCCAAGAAATTGACGATTACTTGACGGCATTCCCCTTGCCTTTAAGCGGTTCTCGAAGAGAAGGCAAGTCGCCTCTTGAATCTTCAAAAAAGCTGCTAGATCACTACTTCGAGCGAGAAAGGCACAAAATGCTCGAGCAAATTTATAAAATATTGGATGTAAAAAGGCACAAGATAATCAACAAAATAAAAGGATTGTCAGCTCTCTTGTCAAATGTTGAAGAAGCGGAAAAATGGAGTCACTACGGTACATTATTGATATCTTATGCTCATAAGGTCAAAGATGGAGCACCCTTTGCTTGTCTGAAAAGCTGGGATGAACGCTATGGAAGGGTGGAAATAAAGCTTGATCCTAAGCTGTCTCCCATTGAGAACGCTAAAAAGTATTTTAAACTGGCAAAAAAATATCAAAGAAACGAAGAAAAGCTCTCAAAAGAGATGGAAAAGTTAAAGAACGCGCTCAACGAATTAGATGAATATCGCGAGTTTGTTTCCATGCTAAACGATGTCAGCGATGTGAAAAAGATACTAGACGATCTTTCTTCGGATGTTCGAAGCAAAGGGAGTCGAAAAAGTGGAGATTACGTGCCACCCTACAAAAGACTCGATCTCAAGGACGGCTTTATCGTTTACGTAGGGTTAAACGCAAAGGGAAATAGGCACGTTACCTTTAAGATCGCCTCGCCGGAAGACCTTTGGTTCCATGCAAAAGATGTAACGGGCGCTCATGTAATCTTGAAACTATCGGGTAAGCCGGCGAATGAAAAGTTGATAAACTTCGCGGCTTCTCTAGCTGCTTACTACAGCAAGGCAAAAGAAGCTTCTTATCATGTCGTCGATTACACTCAAAGAAAACATGTGAAATCCTTGCCTAAAACAGGACCGGGGCATGTTACCTATAGCGACTTTTCTTCTACTCGCGTTTCTCCTGGTTTATGGCTCGAGCTCCTTGAAGAGCTGCAATAAGTTCGTGAGGCAAAAAAGACCTAAAAGACACAATCTCGCCGCTTCTTGGATGTGGGAAAGCCAATTTCCAAGCATGGAGGAAAAAGCGATCCTTGGGGACCCAATCGGCCTTTATTTTTGCCCCGTATAGCTTGTCACCCACTATGGGGCAACCCATCTCCTCAAGGTGCACTCTAATTTGGTGCGTCCTGCCGGTATGGATGATGCAGTGCACGAAAGAAAATTTCCCCGTGCTCCAAAGCACCCTGTACTCTGTGATGGCTTCTTTTCCGTGGGGCACGACGGCCATCTTGAGCCTGTTTTTTGGGTTCCTGGCGATAGGGCTTGTAATCGTACCCTTTGGTTCTTTCGGTTCTCCTATTACCAGTGCCAAATATTCTTTCTTTACGGAGCGTGACTTAAAGGAGTCCATCAGCCTTTGCTTCGAATAAAGGTTTCTTGCCACTACCATGAGCCCTGATGTGCCTGCATCTAGGCGGTGCACTATTCCTGGCCTTTTTGAATCGGGTGACACCAATTCAGGATATCGGTGAATGAGTCCATGAGCCAAGGTGTTGCGCCTGTGTCCTGCTGCCGGATGTACAACTAAAGGGGCAGGCTTGTCTATTACTATGATGTCGTTGTCTTCATAGATAACCCCAAACTGCACGGGTTCGGGCTCAAGCGGCGTCTCCTCGCCTTCAATGTCCTGAAATGTCAAGTCAAGTTTCATCGGGTTTTTAATCTTCATAGAAGGTTTCAACCCCAAATCCCGCAGTGTTCTTTGAATATGACTGCGGGATTTGGTGGGCAAGATCTTGCTTAAGGCGACATCGAGCCTTTCGCCGATAAACTCACTTGAGATTGAGACTTCAATTTTTTCAGGCATTTCTTAAGGCGTTGTCATCTCTGCTTATCAAGCTTTCTTTCGCACCCCATGCAGTAGCGCGCCCAAGGAAGAGCTTGGAGGCGCTGCTCTTCTATCTGTTTATTGCATAGCTCGCATAACCCGAATTTTTCTACGTTTTTATCAAGCTTTGCAAGAGCGTGATCAATGTTTATTAACATCACCTTAATGCTTTCCAATTTTCCGGCGATTTGCTCCTTGTTGATCATATTCATAGCTGTATCGACGAGATGATTTGTGTCAAGCGTCGATAGTTCGCCCAAATTTCCGTTGGTTGCTTCTAAGAGCAGCGCTTCTACCATTCTGACAAGTTCTTCCTTTTTTTGAATCAGCTTTCTTTTTATCCCTTCATAGTCAATTTCCATACATACGCTTGCCCCCACCATACTATTAAGATTGAGCCGCCAGCACCATGCTACATCTGCCACAGACGCCTTTTTCTGCTACCTCTGGTGCGTACATCCAACATCTGGGGCATTTCTCGCCACAAGCTTTGGTTATTGCAATCTTGACGCCGGTTTCTTCGTCAGCATGGACTACGGGTGCTTCGGGCAACTCGTCCACCCAATTGACGTCCGATACTATGAAAACACCCTTCCACCAATAGGGAGAAAGAATGTCCCTTAATTTTGCAGTTTCGGAGTCAAGCTTTATGTTAACGCAGGCCTCCAGAGACTGCCCTATTAAATCTTGGCCACGAGCCGCTTCCAGAGCCCTGCTTACGGCACCTCGCAGCCACAAGATCCTCTCCCACTTCTCTTCCAACGATTCATGGTACAATGTTGGGTCTAAAGTGGGCCAATCCGCTAAAAATATGCTTTCAGGCAGCGTGTGATCTATTTCCCTTAAATGCTGCCAAACCTCTTCGGTCGTAAAGCTTAAAATTGGCGAAAGCATTAGGGTCAGCGTTTTTATTATATTCCACATCGCAGTTTGACAGCTTCTGCGCAGTTTCGAGTCGGCTGCCTCAACATATAACCTGTCTTTGTTAATATCGAGATAAAAGGCTGAAAGTTCATTTACGCAGAATTGATGAATCGTAAAGGTTGGCACGTGAAATTCAAAATCCTCAAAACCCCTTGTAACCTTGCTTATAATGCCCTGTAGCTTAGACAGGATCCAAAGGTCAATTTCTTCCATATCTTCGGGTGCAAGACTGTCGTTGTGCGGGTCGAAATCAAACAAGTTGCCAAGCATGTATCTCATGGTGTTTCTTACTCTCCTGTAAGATTCGACCAGGTTTTTTAGTATGGTTTCGGAAATTCTGATGTCATTTCTGTAATCGGTGGAAGCGACCCATAGGCGCAATATATCGGCGCCGTACTTTTCTATTACTTCCTGGGGTTGTACCACATTTCCAAGGGACTTTGACATTTTGCGGCCTTCTCCGTCCACGATGAACCCATGCGTTAGGACCATTTCGAAGGGAGCCCTTCCCCTAGTTGCAACAGAAGTCAAAAGCGAAGTTTGAAACCATCCCCTGTGCTGGTCGCTTCCCTCAAGGTACATCGTAGCGGGCCATTTTAGTTCAGGACGCGTCGTTAATACTGCCAAGTGGCTCGTTCCCGAATCAAACCACACGTCAAATATGTCGGTTTCCTTCTTTAAAGATTTTGAGTTACATTTAGGACAAAAAGCAAGTTCCTCCAGTAGCTCTTTGGTCTCCATCAGCCACCAGCAATCGCTTCCATGCTCGCGGACCTTGGCGCTCACCTTTCTTATCCTGTCGCTCGTTAAAATGAGCTCTCCGCAGTCGTTGCAATAAAAAGCAGGAATGGGAACGCCCCAAATTCTTTGTCTGCTGATGCACCAGTCGGACCTTTCGCGAACCATGTTGGCTATTCTATCCTGTCCCCATGACGGGATCCACTGTACCGAAGAAATCGCCTTTAAAGAATCTTCTTTGAACATGGACACGGCAATGAACCACTGGTTTGTTGCCCTGAAGATAATGGGTTTTTTACAGCGCCAACAGTGTGGGTAGGAGTGCATTATCTCCCCTTCTCCCAAAAGCCTTCCCTTTTGCTTTAAAACTTCCAATACTTTCTCCGAACCTTCTTCAAGGCTTAAGCCACCTACAAGCGGCGTTTCGGGGACGAAGTAACCCCTGCCATCGACAGGGTTGTATATTTCAAGGTCATATTTAATGCCTGTTTCAAAGTCTTCAGCGCCGTGGCCCGGTGCGGTATGAACACAGCCGCTTCCTTCGTCTAGGGAGACGTAGTCTCCAAGGACAAATATTATCTCTTTGTCATCGTAAAATGGGTGAACTGCCTTCAGACCTTCTAATTCTTTGCCTTTAATTTCATATAACACATTATTAAAGTTAATCCCGGTTTCACGTTGTACCTTTTCTAGCAACCCCTTGGCCAGGAGGTATACTTTGTCGTTGGAGCTGGCGAAAATGTAGTCGAAATTGGGATGAACCGTGATTGCCAAACTTGCCGGCAACGTCCACGGTGTTGTAGTCCATATAATGGCGTAGGCTTCCTTGCCCTCAAGGTTGGGAAAGCCTTCTTTTTTTAACGGATAGGCAACATAAATTGAAGGAGAGGATATATCCTCATATTCTATTTCGGCGGCAGCTAGAGCAGTTTGACAGTCGGTGCACCAGTAAATGGGTTTTTGTCCGCGATATACATATCCACGATCTACCATTTCTGCAAAGGCTTCAAGCTCTATAGCCTCGTATTCCGGCTTAAAAGTGATGTAAGGATCATTCCAATCCCCTATAACACCCAGGCGTTTGAATTCATTTCGTTGTATATCTAAGAAACGATCGGCACACTCCTTGCACTTGCGCCTGAGATCAATAGGATGAAGCGAGTCTTTATCGAGCCCTTCATCCTTTAGCGTTCGAAGTTCTATGGGAAGTCCGTGGGTATCCCAACCGGGCACGTAAGGGGAGAAATACCCTCTCATCCATTTGTACTTCGGGATCATGTCCTTTAGTATCTTGTTAAAGGCTGTGCCAATGTGAATATTGCCGTTAGCGTAAGGAGGGCCATCGTGAAGAACGAAGGTCTTCTCTCTTTCTCCTTTGTTCATCAACTTCTGATAAATGTCGATGTCTTCCCAAAATTGAAGCATATCCAATTCTCTTTTTGCAAGGTTAGCCTTCATCGGAAATGAAGTTTTCGGTAGATTCAATGTCTCTTTGTAGTCGTCCGGCATTTACAAAACCTCCCAGTGTCTTTGTTTAAGAAGGTGCCGCTCGAGTTAAGTGCGGCACCCTCTAGAATGCATTATACACATAATAGCTAAAAGATAGTACTCTTTTATTGCCCTTTTGCCCGTCTTTTTTGGAAAAAGTAGGTAAAAGCTAATATCGCTATACCTATAGCGTCAGAGAAGAGGCCGGGTATTAAAAGAGCTAAAGCTCCGCCAAAGATTATTATCCTAAGCCAAAAAGGTATCGGAGCCTTGTAATATCCGATGGTTGACATGCCTAGTAAAAATACTCCTATCACTGCCGTTATAATGGCCAATATGAATGGCAAAGGCGTTACATCGACCAACACAAGCATTGGATTCATGACGTATATAAAGGGCACGAGAAATCCTGCCAAGGCCAGCTTCACCGCCGTAATGCCCGTTTTCATCGGATCTGCTCCTGCGATGCCCGCGCCGGCATACGCCGCCAAAGCTACGGGAGGGCTTAAATCAGCTGCAATTCCGAAATAAAGAACGAACATATATGCTGCCATTGGGGCAACACCAAGTTGAAGCAAAGCCGGAGCAGCGATGGTGCTCGTGACGATGAAGTTTGCCGTCGTAGGAAGGCCTGCACCAAGCAATATGCAAGTTACCATCGTAAGGAGCATGGTTATGAGCAAATTTCCTCTGGAGATCGTTATTATTAAACTTGCTATTCTAAGTCCTAGCCCCGTCAAGGTGGCCATCCCAACGATTATTCCCACAGTTCCGCAAGCACATGCAACTCCAAGCGATCCTTTTGCCCCATTTACCAAACCGTCCATCAGCTTCGGTAACGTGAGTCTTGTATCTTTAGATATAAAGGATACGGCAATTGTCGTCAGCACACCGTAATATGCTGCCTTCATCGGAGTGTAACCGCCGACGAGGAAATATATTATGGCAAAGAGGGGGATTAAAAGGTGCCCCTTAGATCTCAATAAACTCCAAAGCCGAGGTAGCCTCTCTTTCGGCAGTCCAAGCAATCCAAGCCTCGTGGCCTCAAAGTGCACCTGTACCATGACGGCCGTATAATAAAGCAGCGCCGGAATCACAGCAGCTAAGGCTACTTTTATATAAGGCACCCCAAGAAACTCGGCCATTATAAAAGCAGCCGCACCCATTACGGGAGGCATTATCTGTCCACCCGTCGATGCGACGGCCTCAACGGCACCGGCAAAGTATGGTTTGTATCCTATGCTTTTCATTAGAGGTATGGTAAAGGTGCCAGTAGTGCAAACATTAGCTACAGAGGACCCGGATACGGTGCCCATAATCCCGGAACTGATCACAGCAACCTTGGCTGGGCCGCCCGTCGATCTTCCTGCGATGGCCAAGGCCAAGTCTATGACGAATTTTCCCATTCCTGTTTCCTGAAGGATGGAACCAAAGAGGATAAACATGAACACGAAAGTGGCAGAAACTGATATGGGAACGCCAAAGACACCTTCGGTGCCCAAATACATGTGATTTATAATGCGGGCTGTGTTAAACCCCCTGTGGGCGAAAAGTGAAGGAAAATATCGTCCATGGTAACAATAAATCAGCGAAACTATGGCAAGTATCGGCAAAACGGGGTTTGATACCCTTCTCGTGGCTTCAAGGAGCATTGCGATGCCCAAGAAACCTATAAAGACGTCCATTGGCGTGGGAAGTCCCGAACGCGTGATCATTTCATCGAAGTGTATAACTAAATAAAGTGATGTATAAGCGGCGATAACAGCTAATACGAAGTCATACCAGGGAATTTTATCGATTGAAGATTTTTTTGTGGCAGGATACAGCAGATAGGTTAAAAAGAGTACAAAAGCCAAATGCACCGCCCTTTGCTTCATCGCCAGAAGTTGGCCGAATCCCGCCGTATAGAGATGAAAGAGGGACATAGCCGCTGCTACTGCGAAGATGAGCATGTTTTGCCATCCCTTTAATACTCTATACCGTGCTTCCGCATCGTACTGTCTCATAATTTCGTCTAAATCGATAACTTGATCCTGTGGTTTAATGTTCTCCATCCATTACCCTCCTTTTTAGTTTAAACTTTACTAATTTCACTATAAGATGGACTTAAGGACCACAAAAAGGCAGACTGGCTGCTCGGGATAGCGATAATACAGTTCATGGTTGGTCTTACCGATCGTTAGTATGTTTTTGCCGATAGCGGCATTCCCAACCCTGCAGCGAATATTCATCCAGTGGCGTCTGCCTCCTCGAAATATCAACCAGTCTTCCGTCTTGACCAATGAGCCTGGATATTGGTCGAACGCGGGAAGGCCGGCGTTATGTGACTTGACTCTTTCTTCGTATAACCATATTTGGCCTCCTTGCAATAGAAATACATCCTGCACGGGGGTTCTTTCTAAGCTGTGAATGTAGCTCAGAAAGATTTTTTGGCCCACGGGAATTAAAAACATATCGGTGCCCCCCTCATGTGAAATGCACAACCAATAGTGAGGGGCAAAAAGCAAATAGGCAAGAGCAAATAAAAACACAAGACCAACCAGGGTAAATTTGAGTTTTTTGGTCACTAAGTCTTCACTCCCGGTAAAAGAGGTACAAATGAGCAGTAATCATAATGCTTTTGTTCAAGTTTGCCTTTGGTCTTCGTTATTTTAACTAGTTGTTCCACGTTGAAAGAGACGACTAAGGGTAAAACTAATTTGCCTCCTTCAGCAAGTTGGTCTACCCAGGCCTTTTCTATTTCGGGAGCTGCTGCTGTCACGATAATGCAGTCAAAGGGAGCTTCTTCCGGCCAACCAAGTCTTCCGTCTCCAATGTTAATCTTAATTTTATCCAAAAGGCCTAGTTCCTCGAAGATTTTTTTTGCACTTGCAGCTAAAGCTGCAATCCTTTCTATAGTGAAAACAATACATCCCATAGTGGCTAAAAGAGCAGCCTGATAACCTGATCCTGTGCCAATCTCCAAGACTTTGTCCCCTGGGCGGGGATCTAGCAATTCTGTCATCTTAGCGACGATATAAGGTTGCGATATCGTCTGGCCTTCACCAATGGGAAGAGCGCAATCGGCGTAAGCTAGATTCCTAAGGCCTTCTGGGACAAAAAGATGTCGTGGGAGCTTGGCCATCGCCTCCAATAAGGCGCTGTTTTTAATGGTGCGTCTTTTTACCTGGATTTCTACCATTGACTTAGCTTCCTCTTCCCATTTCTCCAACTCCACAGAAAACTCACCTAAATTCCTTTAAAGTATTGTTTTTTAGGCTTGGTAGATTACTTGCAACTCGATTTAGGATGTTCTTAGTTAAATTTCAAATCAGTGAAATGGCTAATATAAAACGTATATAAAAGCAACTAAATGCTTTGCTTCGTTGCTCTTGCTTGTTGTTGGGATTGTAATTTACGCAAAAATAGACAGGCCAGACGACCTGTCTTCGACGCTTCTTAAAATGGCGGGCCTGGCCGGACTCGAACCGGCGACCTACGGCTTAGGAGGCCGTCGCTCTATCCTACTGAGCTACAGGCCCAACAAGTTCGTGACTAATATTATCACGAACGTGGACTTGGGTTCAACACCTTTGGGAAAAATTCATAAAAATTGAGGGAAGCCGACGCTCCTAAAAACGCGTTTTTCACGAAATGTCGGGTTGACATTATGGAAGAAAGCGAATTTCTTAAGGAGCTCAAGCTTGCGAAGGCAAGAATTTGGTAGTCTGACGCTCCAAAAAGCGTAATACTATGGGTCGAACATGATCAAACATAAGTAGAGCTAATATTGTCAAAAACGTTGAGTG
>JAAYTM010000126.1 GCA_012518015.1 Synergistaceae bacterium | reverse complement strand
GGTTTATGATCACTTCGTGCCTTCCGTGATCGACGCAATGGCATCTAGGGGCGAATTTTACACGGCTTACACACCCTACCAACCGGAGATTAGCCAAGGGACTCTCCAGGCTATCTTCGAATATCAGTCGATGATATGTGAGCTTACGGGCATGTATGTTTCTAATGCCTCCATGTATGACGGAGCTTCGTCCTTCGCCGAGTCGGCCTTCATGGCTTGTGTGGCTACGAAAAGGGAAAAGGTACTTTGCTCTCGGTCTGTAAATCCCGAATACAGGATGGTCTTAAAGACCTACGCTCACTTTAGAGGTGTCCAAGTAGAGGAGTTCGGCTACAAGGACGGGCAAGTCGATGTAGACGACCTTAAAAGTAAGTTGAACGAAGAAATTGCTGCGGTAATGGTCCAGAGTCCCAATTTCTTTGGTGTCATTGAAGACGTGGCATCAATAGCCGAATTGGCACACTCAAAAGGCGCTTTGCTGATCACGAGCGCAGATCCCATTTCTCTTGCAATCCTGGAAGCGCCTGGAAAGCTTGGCGCTGACATCGTAACAGGCGAAGGGCAAGCCTTGGGCAACCAACCTTCCTTTGGAGGACCGCACTTTGGTTTTTTGGCTGCGACGGAGAAGCTCCTTAGAAGAATGCCGGGACGCATCGTGGGACAAACAGTTGACACAGAAGGTCGCCGTGGTTTTGTCTTGACTTTACAGGCAAGAGAACAGCATATACGCCGCGAGAGGGCTACTTCGAATATATGCACCAATCAAAGCCTGTGTGCTTTGATGGGTGCAGTGTATATGGCCACGATGGGTAAGGAGGGCCTTAAAGAAGTGGCGAAACTTTGTTACAACAAGTCTCATTACGCCATGGAAAAGCTGGTCAAAGAGGGGTTTAAACGTGCCTTTGATGCACCCTTCTTTAAAGAATTTGTCGTGATCTCGCCTAAGCCGGTGAATGAACTTAACGAAAAGCTTTTAAAACAGGGCTTCATAGGCGGCTACGACCTTTCCAAGCACTATCCCGAGATCGATAAGGGCTGGCTAATTGCCGTGACCGAGCGCAGGACGAAAGATGAGATCGACGGGTTCGCTAGTGCCGCAGGGGGTGAAGTGCGATGAAAAAGCCCGTGGAGCTGATATTTGAACTAAGCAAGCCTGGCAGGAAAGCTTACTCACTTCCCGCTTGCGATGTGCCTGAGGCGAGCGAAAAAATTCCGGAGAAATTTGCAAGGAAGGCTGACGCGAGGCTTCCCGAGGTTTTTGAAGTGGACGTGGTTCGTCATTTTACCAGGTTGTCTCAGCTTAATTACGCCGTTGACATAGGGTTTTACCCCCTGGGCTCGTGCACCATGAAATATAACCCGAAGGTGAATGAAGTTGTGTCGCGACTTCCAGGATTTTTGCGGATCCATCCCTATCAACCTGAGGAGATGGTACAGGGCGCTTTGAAGCTAATCTACGATTTGGAAAAGATGTTGTGCGAGATTACCGGCATGGAGCGGGCCACACTGCAGCCTGCCGCAGGGGCGCACGGGGAACTGACGGGACTCATGATAATAAAGACTGCCCTAGAACACCGAGGCGAGGGTCACAGAAACAAGATCATAATACCCGATTCTGCTCACGGTACTAACCCGGCGTCAGCGAGCATGGTGGGCTATGAGGTAGTGGAAGTAAAATCAGACGAGCGGGGAAATGTTGACGTCGAAGATTTAAAGAAACTCATGAGCGACGAAGTGGCGGGCATCATGCTAACAAACCCGAATACGCTGGGCTTATTCGAGGAAAGGATCGATGAAATCTCCAAGATAATACACGATGCCGGAGGGCTTTTGTATTATGACGGTGCCAACCTTAACGCCAACCTTGGTAAAGCACGACCAGGCGACATGGGATTTGACGTGGTGCACTTAAACCTTCATAAGACGTTTAGCACTCCACATGGCGGCGGGGGCCCCGGGTCTGGTCCCATAGCCGTGACAAAGGAGCTAGTTCCCTTCCTTCCCGCACCACTTGTCGAATACGATGGTAACCGATACTATCTTGACTACGACAGGCCTTCGTCCATAGGAAGAGTCAGGTCCTTTTACGGAAACTTCTATGTGATGATAAAAGCCTACGCCTATATTCTCACCATGGGACCTGAGGGCTTGAGGGAAGTGGCTGAATGCTCTGTCTTAAGCGCCAACTATCTCATGAAACGATTGCGCGATTACTTCGATCTGCCCTACGATCGGTGGTGCAAGCACGAATTCGTAATTTCGGGCAACAGGCAGAAAAAATCCAAAGGCGT
>JAAYTM010000125.1 GCA_012518015.1 Synergistaceae bacterium | reverse complement strand
GATTGCCTATTTCAAGGTCCGTTAGCTCCATCAAGAAGACCTATGGTGCGGCTCTTGAAACCTGGCGGGATATTTTTTACCACTGTGAGTTTTTAAGGGGTGCAATCACTTCCCTCAGGTTCAGCAGCAGCGGCGATATATTGAGCAAGGCAATGGTTTTAATAAGCAATATTCAAGGTGCAAAAGAGATCGCCGATCTCTTTCTAGATGATGTAGAGTTCGCTCGGGTCTACTTGCAGGAAATAAAAAGCATTTGGTCCATGTTTTCGCCCATCTTTGAAAAAAAGTGTCAAGAAAATCAGGAAAGCCGGAGAGAAAGCGGCTCCATGCAAATGCACGAGTTATGGCTTGCAGTGGCTTCCTCTGGAGAAAGGCCGTGGTGGAGTGTCTTTTTGAATGCAGAGGACGTAAACTGCGAAATATTTCTGGAACTTGTCGCGAAGGCTCACGGTGCCCATCTTCAAGCCCCCTTAAACCAGATGATAGAGGATATACAGGAGCGGGTTCCTTCATGGCTTTACGATCTTTCGAGGAGCTGGTACGACTTTTTATATCATGGACATTTCGAGAAATACCTGATGTTTTTGAGGTCTTACCATAAGGCTGAGCAATTTTTAGCAGCTACGGAGTCGTCCATGGGATGGCTTGAAATCATGGCGTCCTTTCTTCCTGCGCAGCTTAGAGCGTTGGCGCCTTTTGTAAAATTTAGCGACTTCAATGATGAAGCCGATACTTCCCTTTTGGCCGACATGATCAACGTCGAAGCCTTATATTGGGAAGGAAGGCGCAGGGAATTCCTGTCCGAGTTGTCCAAATTGCTGGATAAATTTAAAGCAGAACGCAAAGTTGCACTGGCAATAGCCTCGGCCGGAAGGGGAACGTGGGTCACATCTCTTGTGATTCGGACGTTGAATGCCTGCCTGTGCGCCCGTGTTCCTGCGGAAAAATATCAGGAAAAATTTTCTGAAGCCTTTGGAATTCATGTAAAGCTACAACCTCAAAATGCCGATTAATAAAGAGGGGGTGATTGCCACAAAGATAAAGGTCGATTTATAGGTGTAGCAGGTTTTGCAATAAGGCTTTCTGTCAGGACGGACAGAAAAAATTTACAACTCACGGAGGAGGTTTTGCAAAATGAGAGTGTACCATAACATTCCTGCCCTATTTACGTATAATTCACTGAGCACTACGAACGATCAGCTTCAAAAATCCATCAACAAATTGTCCACGGGTTTGAGGATCAACAGCGCCGCCGATGACGCCGCAGGGCTGGCCATCAGCGAAAAGATGCGCGGCCAGATTAGAGGCTTGGACATGGCCGTAAGAAATGCCCAGGATGGCATATCAATGATCCAGACGGCCGAAGGCGCATTGAACGAGACTCAGTCCATCTTGCAGAGAATGCGCGAACTGAGCGTCCAGGCCGCCAACGACACCTTGACGGCAAACGACAGGCAGGCCATACAGCTTGAGATAGACCAGCTAAAAGATGAAGTCGACAGAATCGCGAACACTACTCAGTTTAACAAGAAAAAGCTGCTTGACGGTTCAGCGTCCATACTTTGGTCCACTGACAAGGCAGACACCAAGGTCTTCGTCAGAGGCGGGTTACGCCAGGTCGACGCCTACGGGCAAAAGACTGCTTTGGAAGGCAACTACAAAGTAACGATAGAGGCGCAGGAAATAGG
>JAAYTM010000124.1 GCA_012518015.1 Synergistaceae bacterium | reverse complement strand
TGGTGGGAAGCGATGAAAGGAAACTGTCCAAATATGAGCTTTTGCGTGCCTCGCCGCTTCGACAAGTATTTCTTGCATTTTTTCGATTTCCCCTATCACGTCATTACAGCCAGAGGCCTCGACGATAAAATGATGTCCCCTCGGATCCATGCAAAACACCCCCTTTTTATATTTCCTACCCAAACAAGACCAAGCTAAGTTTAATACAAAGGAGCTCATATAAAAAGCCAATTTGACGCCTGAGGCAAACAAAATAAGAAAAGGGCCGCTCAACCTTCGAAGCGGTCAAGAAAATACATTGCGAGACTTGTAGTATAATAAAAAGCAACAAAGGGTGATATGGCCTGGAGGTGATGCAGGTGCTCACAGAATACATCGAAGCAGCATTGGAAAGCGCCAAATATGAAATTATCGAGGACGAAGAGCCTTATTATGGAGCCATTCCTGAATTAGAGGGCGTTTGGGCCACTGGAAAGACCCTAGAGGAATGCAGGCGCAATTTGAAAGAAACACTCGAAGGCTGGATTGTCATAAGACTGCAGCGGGGACTTGCAATTCCTCCAATAGGACAACATCGCATCACTGAGCCAGAAAGAAGACTCATGGCTAATGGCTAAACTCACACCAACTGGCTGGCATGATTTGATAAGAACGCTACGCAAGTTTGGCTTCGATGGTCCATATGTGGGTGGGAAACACCCATACATGATCAAAAGAGATTTAATCCTAACTATACCCAATCCGCATCGCAAGGATATAAGTATCGATCTGCTGACTCGCATCCTGAAACAGGCCGGAATTTCCAAAGAAGAATGGATAAAGGCGTTTGAAAGTTGAGGTTTTCAACGTTCTCTAAGCACGAGAATAAACGAAAGCTCCCTTTTCGCGGACAAACAACGAAAGGGAGCTTTATCTTCACTGGTGGAGCTGAGGGGATTCGAACCCCTGACCTCTTCCATGCCAAGGAAGCGCGCTCCCTCTGCGCCACAGCCCCAAGACAGTGCTCATTATAGGAATGGGCGAGACTTTTGTCAACGGCAATTTTTAAATTTTTTATACTGACTCATTACATTCTCATAGAGTGAAAAATTAAAATGCAAGGTTCGAGGAGCAACTGTAATATTGTTAATCTATTGGTCTTTTCGTTCAGATCAAATAGAATGCTGGTGTAAGGAAAGTAAGAATATCATTACTTTAGGAGGAGGAACGGGATATGGAGATCACAAAGATCACTTCAAAAGGACAGGTTACCATTCCCGTCGATATTCGCCGCAAATTGGGCGTCAAGATGGGTGACAAGATTTTATTTGTCGAGGAAGCAGGTAGGGTGTATATACTTAATGCTTCTATGGAAGTCATAAGAAAAGCACAGGCCGCTTTTGCCGGTGAAGCGGAACGTGTTGGGTTAAAAGATGAGAATGACGTAGTAACAACGATAAAAGAGCTTCGCCGCGAAAGATAAAAAGAATAGCATGAGAACTATGTTGGATACCAATGTGCTTATATCACTACTTTCATTTCCTAATCCGCAAATGAATTAAATGGCGTCATAGCGTCATTCGGCCATTGATGCCCTGATCGGTCTATCATCGCCAAAGCAAGGATATACGTAGTAGCCGTCTTCAATGCCCTTTTCCCTTAGGTTAGACGGGGCCGATGACGCAGAAATCTTCTTGGGTAAGCAAATGCTCTGTGCTGTCGAAGTAATCTGCTAATGATACATATGCTCTGCCGTCGACAATACGTTCCTTTAGTCTAAGTAAATTTATGCGCTCTTCTGCCTCGACAAAGATCGCGTACTGCCTGTTTTTATCTAAAATTCCAAAATCGCCGACTTTTACAATCACGCCCTTCAGTGCCTCTTCATCTTGCCCTTCTTCTAACACGATCGGCCAGGCAATTAGGTTTTCCTTTTCGGGCCAATGTGTCTCGTAGCCCTCTTTTAAAAGGGCTTGATGCCATTCGAGCACCTCCAGGGCCACTTTGTCTATCCAATTTCCCTCGATTAAGGGTATAGATGACATAAAAAGGTTGGGCGGATCTTTGGGATTAAGCGCCCAACCGGCCTCAAGGGCATCGTTTTTTACGAGGGATCGCACTTTACTCAACAAAGATTCAAGAACAGCATCAAATTCCTCATCTCGAACGTCGAGCAGGCCTCTGTTGAAGTCTCTGCCATGCAAAAAATCGTCTTCCTCTTTGGGAGAGTCAAACTTCATCTCCCTTTGCCTGTTTCGCAGGTCATCGTTTATGCAATAAAAAAGAGAGGCTAAAAAGTCAACTTGTGGTTTTAACTCACCGAATTTTTGGTTTACACACTCAGATCCTTTATCGCCATATTCCTTCATCAAGGCTTCGTTAAACTTCTTGTATAAGTTTCTTATTGAATCGTAACGGTCTTCAGATTCATCTGAAGCTAGGATTTCTCTCATCCATTCCTTCGTAACTTCCTTAACCATGGGAGAAATGTTTTTAAGATCAATCGGCGAATTTAATGCACTCATAGAATTAACTCTCGTATTTTATTATTTGAAAGTTGATGCTTTCGCTCATGCAAGTGCATGCTGTACAAAACCCGACATTTCCATGGGCCGGGGCCATTCGGTTTGTAGCTAAAAGTTCAAGGTTCGATGCACACCCAAAATTTTTACCCTAGCATTTTAAGTACTTCGTCCTTCGATTTTGCATCAAGCACGGCTTCGGCTGCGGCATCGAGTTTAGCTTCATCGGTGACGGAGCGGATCATCTTCTCCTCAGATGATGACAGGCCGAATTTGCGGCGCAGTTGTTTTATAAGCAGATCTTGTTTACCTTTGATTTCTCCCTTGCTCATCAATTTCTCTGCCAGAGACGGCATGATTTCTTCACCTCCAAGTTCTTTTACTATCCGTTGCATGGTGTCTTGGTCTACATCAAGAGTATAAAATAAATAAAGGATCAGTATTATCCTTTCCTCTTCGGACAGCTTTATTATAACAGCTATCTTTATGATTCCTTCTATATCCCCTAGGGCTACCAGCTTCATTAAAAGTAAACTTGCCATCAAAAAGGGTGTATCTTTTGCCTTTTGTTCTATCTCTTTGTTAGGAATTTGGGTTAGGTCCACTAATACGTAGTTGAACTCAGGAACGTAAGGTTTTATGGATTCGTTTAAGCTGTCGAACTGTCCTTGAAAATGAGTCGTTACGTTCCAGCTTGAAGAGCCGTGATAGATGACCACGGGAATTATAGGTATCAGTGGTTTATTTTTCTTTTTCTGCTCGTCCCACGTTACGGTCATATAATTTAGTATTTGAAGTAAAACTCCGGGGTCAGGGTATGACTTGTGTTCAAATACGAAGTAAAGCTGTCCTTTTGTGTCTGATATTTTGCATTCCACGGCTATGTCCATGTAGTACTTGTTGTAGCCTTTGATCTTTTCTGTGGGAATGAGTTTCATTTCCTTTAAATCTATTTGACTTGAAAGCTCTATTGGCAGGAATTCCTTTATGAATTGTCTTACGTTTGCTTCGTCAGACATTACCCTTTTAAAGAGCCTGTCGTGGGGGTCTTTGGGCGTTAGGTCGTCTTTTGGCAAAGGTGAGGCCTCCTTTGGTTGAAGATGATTTTAATACAGCAATCAAGGCATGAAAATGCTAAAAGCTGGCACATGGTGCATCGTTTGCTGATGATATCACGAAAAGATGCCGAACGTAACTTGATCTTTAGTCTATATTTAAGCCTTAGTTGCATTTAAAGGAAAATTAGGCATTTTCCGTCAGCTTTGTTAACTTTTGAATTAAAATTCAAGATTAAAGATCCGACCCCAGAGTTCCCCAGAGTTTACGATATGCAATCCCACGAAAGCGGCGTCCCAAATTTTATGTCCCGTGCGGATTTTCGGCCTAAAACTTCCTTTAAAAATTTGGGAGGGAGGCCATAGCCGGGGCGGATGGAACGCACGTTTTCTTCGGTAAAGGTTTCGCCGGCCTTCATGTCCTTTACCACAAACAAGGACCGTCTAAAGACCCTGCTTTGCGTTTCCTTTTCGCTAACGCCGTAGTAGACCCTGCCCAAGGCCTTCTCGACCGTCCTTACGGCATCGACCAAAGCCTTAAGCTCATGAGGTTCTATGGAAAATGCCCTGTCAGGGCTTGGGATATCGCGAGATAAGGTGAAATGCTTTTCTAATATGCAGGCTCCGACGGCAACGGCAGCAACGGGCACTTCTATGCCCAGGGTATGGTCGGACAACCCTACGGGTACGCCAAAACCCTCGGCCA
This sequence comes from Synergistaceae bacterium, assembly GCA_012518015.1. GTDB lineage: Bacteria > Synergistota > Synergistia > Synergistales > Acetomicrobiaceae > Acetomicrobium. Next base: position 641 of record JAAYTM010000124.1, on the reverse strand, counting down.
TGTGAGGTATCGTGCGCAGATTCATCTCCCCAGGGGGCGCGGGATATGCGCTGTTACACTTAAGCAGAGCAATTTGCGTCGCTCCTGCCCTTTTGGCCGCGGTTACGGCTTCATCTATTTCAGCTAAAGTGGCCATGCCGGTAGAAATTATCAAAGGCTTTCCCGTTTTGGCCATTTTTTCGATCAAGGGGATATCGACTATCTCAAAGGAAGCCACCTTATGGACGGGGACGTTCATTTCCTCCAAAAAATCCACGGCCTTCGGGTCGAAGGCGGTAGAAAACAGGTCAAGTCCCATATCGTTTGCTATCTCCTTTAGCTTGGGCTGCCATTCCCAGGGCATGTAGGCTTCGGAATAAAGGTCGTAAAGGGATTTGCCCTCCCAAAGGCTGCCGGATTTATGACAAAACAAAGAGGAATCTGATTTAACGGTCATGGTATCAGGCGTATAGGTTTGAAGCTTTATAGCGTCAGCTCCTGCCTCTTTGGCAGCGCGTACGGTTTTTGCGGCCTGCTCGAAAGACTGACTGTGGTTGGCCGACATCTCAGCAATTATGTAGGTAGGATAACCCGAACCAATATATCGACTGCCAACTTTAATATACGAATTCACTTATCTCACCTCCTAACGAATCATTCGT
>JAAYTM010000021.1 GCA_012518015.1 Synergistaceae bacterium | reverse complement strand
GTATTGATATGTTTAACTGTTGGTTTAATTTGTTGGCTTTATCCGGCAAGAAGCGTGACTGCAGCCGGAAATTCCCTCGAGGAAGCAAAAAACACTGCCATAAAATATGCCGAAGAACAATCAAATTTAACCGTAGATATTCCCATAGTAACCTGGAAGACGCCTACAACTACTTTAAACATTGCAATATGGGTTCCGGATACGCCTGGTCACTCTGAAAAAGCCGCAATTCAAAATAACTCCATATACGGATTTAAAGGAGCCGTTGCTGCTTCCAAAGCTCTCGCCTCTCTTGGCTTAGAACTAATGATGAACCCAGACTCTCTCGCGGAAGTCACAGCAGAGCATAAAGAAAGAATGAAAGATATGCCGAAATACGAAGGTAAAGCCATGATACCGGAATCAGCATATCCGGAAGCTCCAGGAATTGTTATCACAGCGATAAATGGGTTAGTTACTTTGATACCATCAGAAACCGCCTTCGATGAAAAAGAAGGAGATACTATATCAGTCAAGTCTGTTTCGAATGATGTGCTTGGCGAATACACTATTGCAAAAGGCGTATTGAGCAAAAAATCAGCCGATGGAAAAGAATACTCCTTTGAACTTAAAGATAAGGTGGAACCCGGGCAAAGACTAAAAGTGTTTTATACAGCAGCTGAAGGAAATTACATTTGGTTCTATGGTTATGTCCATGCAAAATAAAGATAAAATCATAATTTACCGATTAGCAGAAAAAGGCATTCAATCCGTCAAGCGTTACCTCAATTAAAGGGAAAGGTTATACGCCTATGTGACTAAAACATATCATCTAATATTCCGTAACCTAAAGAGGTTTTTGCTCCAACGCCAAGGTTTCTCAGCGCTTCTTCTAACAGCGTCTTTGCACTATTTAATAGGAATTGATCACAAGAAGCGAGGGAAAAACAAAATGTCGTGTTTTCAACGGTAAGAAACTTAATTGGATTAGGTTGTTGCCAATCTGCTGGAACTTGAGTCCCACTGTAATATTCGGGATAATGAGGATTCATTATGTCAACCTTTAGATTTATTTCCCCATTAGGATAGGAATCAAAGAATATGACTCCGCCTTTTTGTCTTTGTGTGCCGAAAACGCCTTGATATAAATTGATTAATTCCGGATGTTTTTGAACGAACTCAAATAGCCTTTCGTGCGGCTTTAAGTTATTGACCCTGAATTTTTCCTCAAATTTTTTCAGGGTTGATTTATCGGTTTTTTCGTCTTCTTTATTTCCGAAATCAGCTTCATTAAGGATCTTCTCAAAACATTTTATTTGCTCAATCGATAAATTCTGCTTTTCAAATTCCCTCAAAATAAACCAATGTCTTGTCATGCCTTTTATAGCACTCCCAGGTATATAAGGAATTCCATAAACATGATGTAAAGTCATGGAAGTCTCTTGAGGATGGGATGAGCCTAAACCCACTACAAGCCTCCATGAGGTCTTTTTTCTTAAATCATCTTCCACGATCCAACCGCTATTTTTAAGTTCCTCCAGCCACTTTCGTTGTCTTTTTAGCACCAAATCGTAAAACCCGGATGCTTTATATTTTTTATTTTCTTCAATGACCATATCAAGATACTTTTGTTTATTTTCGTTTCTGTCACCGCCAGTAGCAGAAGGTATTAATCTTCCAAAAATGAGAGCTGGATTTATAATGGTTTGCTGACTACTCTTATAAAACCAGTCAATTCTTTCTTTTTCCCCCCCTTTTTTCCCTTTACATTCTTGATACTTGCCTTTCTTTTCAATGACTTTTTCTAAAATACTAGCCGTTTCACATGGATTATAAAATTTATAATTTGTTTCATTGATTATATTTCCACTACCCTTGTTCATTATTCTTCGCCCTCTTCAATTAAGCCTTCGGCAAACCTTCTAAGCCAATTTAAAAAAGCAAGAATTTCTTCTTCAACATATCTATATTTATGAGTGTTCAAAGAAACGACCCATTCGGTTAAATCTTTGTCATTCGGCTTTTGTATTCCTGAAACATGAGGACTGCTCATATAGTCACTCATTTGTTTGTAAACTAAATCATATGCATTGCCTTCTTTTTTCTTGGAAAATACAAAAGCTAATGTCTGACCAAGTCCATTAGATAAAATCATCTGAGGAATTCTTCTCGCGTAAGATCTATATTCCTTTTGAATTTGCTTATTTTTACTACAAGCCTTCTGAGCACAAGCTAATGCAAACTCTGCCCTTCCGCTTTCGAGTTTCGTGATAATAGTTTCTTTCTTGGCCATGTCAACTCTCTCCCACATTCATCATATTTATTCTTACAATACCCTTCCCTATTGTTTGATTCCCACCTATATGAATAACTTCAGGAATTGCCTGCCTGAAGTACTCAATTACATTTTGTGCCTCCTCATCAGGAGTAGCCCCATTTAAAATTCCCTTTGTACCGCTTTCAATTCTTACATGGGTTGCCATGGCTATAGAGTATAAAATTGTATCCTGCGGAAGATATTCTTCTGTCCATAGAGCACCCCTTTGAACAGTTCCGGTTTCACTGTCAATTCTAGTTCTTGCTATGACTTCGGTTGACGTTGTGATGAAACTTTTAAAATCATCATCGCTAAGGATAATTATGTCCTTTCGTAATTTTTCTTTCCAAAAGTCAAATACGGGGTCATCGGGGAAAATCATACCATCAAGGTAATTCGCAATTTTATCGACTCTATCATCTTCATTGACCTTAAAGGTGAATTCTTCTAATACTACGACTTTATTATCTGAAACTGTTAGCTGTGATTCCGTAGGAGTGCAATTCTCGAGTCCTTGTACATCCCAACTAAAATCATCCCCTATGCCCCCTATAGTCTTTATATCCTCCATAAATCTTGCAAGTACGAGAGGACAAGTCACCCATGCAAACACACCTTTTAATGACTTAACGGGGAAAAATAAAATCCTTGCGTCTGTGAAAGCAATGCAACCGGCGTGCTCGGCCCCTGATTCTTCAGGACCGAAAACCAATGTAATATGTAGTTTATCATTGGATGGAATCTCCCGGCCTCGTATTTTCACCGTTTTATTGGAGTGTTTCAGAGCTTCTCTGAAACATCCCTTTATTCCCGAACCTTCAATTTTTGGGAAGCTCGTATGTCTCTCCCTTTGTATTGGAAGATCAACAATTCCGACTTCGCTCCCACTTCCTGCATGTATGGGGGCCTCTGCAATAAGAAAAAATGGTTGAAAAGCTTTATACATTTACTCATACCTCCTTTTTGATTATTTCCAGTTCATATTTTTGTGATTCTACATCTTCTTCTCTATATGGATTATTATTAAGGTACCTTTCATACTCCTCGTGATTATCGAAAATATTGTAAATTTTGATAGTATTATCTTCAATTAAATAAAAAATCCTAATGGGATTATCGCCATCATCATATACTCTGTGTCCATTTTTATATTCAGTTTTGCCTTCTCTAATCTCTTCTTTCCAAAACTTTTTAGATATTACATCCTTTAATCTCTGTGAATTACTATATTTCTGTTTTGACTGAGAATTTATATGAAACTCGAAGAATTTACTTTTGTAAGTTTCCCATATAATCTTTCCAAGCGGATTTAATTCAGCCATTGGGGGTTCTTCCCACACTAATACTCCATATTTTTTATAGAATTCACTATATACCAATTTATCGTGGTCTTCTTTATCACATATTCCCTTTTGTAACTGATCTATGATTTCGCTATTTCTGTAAAGATCCTTCCAATCTATTACTTCTGTAGAAAATGGTAAATTTGGCACTTTTATGAAAGCATCTTGATCTTCAAAAATATAATATATGGGACATCCGTTAAGTTGAGCTAAGATAGTTAGGTAGGGAATAGACGCCTTATAGCCTCCAGTGATATTCATAATGACATTGCCCCAATACTCATCAGCAATTTCAAATATTTCATCGATGAGATTTCGCATGCCTTTAATAAACCTTTTGCTATCCTTGACCTGTAAATCACTAATTACATGCATTTTTATTTCGAAGCCTTTTAATTTCACAAGTTCTGTCTCTAAAATTTCTCCTGCTAGTTTGCCTAGGATAGTGTCTGAAGAAAGAAGATGAACTTCGAAATCATCATCTCGTATTTGTTCTTCTAATTTCAGTAGGCTTTTTATTTCAGCCGAAGCGCTATTGATATTAGCCAGTCCAAGGCTCCTAAGCCAGTGACATACTTTTTGCTTAATGTATTTTACTTTTCTTAATTCATTCTCATAATATTTGCTATCCCTATTTTTCAAAGCTTCGAAGTGATTTTTGAAAGTATTATCACATTCATGCTCAAGATAATTCACAAAGAGAGAGGTGCCTACCATCATTATAACTTTTTTCATAGCTTCACCTCTCCTAAAATGGCTAAACCGAAGCCTTCTTCAGGTAACAGATCGGAGATGTTTTTAAGATGAAAAACTTCCTTTACCCTTGTTGCGCTATTATTATCGACTAGTTGGAAGTAGTAAACCGAGCCGGCTGGCACCGCCCTTCTCATAGGTTTAGGCCTGTTCTTCGCCATATCCCATCCCCCTATTGGGATTGACCTTCCTATAGCACAAGCAATAAGTTTTAATTTCACCCCTTCAAACTTGCCCTCAAGGGTTTCTTCATCAATCCATTTTGGCAACCAACCATTTTCAAAGACAGCCGGTGTTGCCAAGTAAACTTTGAAAAACCCTTCTGAAAAATTTAAATCTATATTTACCAGTTCTTCTAATTGATGAGCATCTGTCTTTTCAAATTTAGCTGCCTTTGATTCTCCGCCCAACTGAATTGCTCCTTCAGTCGGGAAGTCATTAACTCCTTCCACTTTGACAACAAGGTTCGCATCCCCTAATAATCTTATCAGGGGCATTCTGTAGAGATATCCTTCTTTTGATGTGCCTGTCGCCTTGTTACGTGCGATACCAATTTTATATTCCCAAACGTAAATTTCTTCTTTCTTAGTTTCATAATACGTTTCTTTTTTATTTTTCAAATAATCAATAAACTCGATCATATCGATAAATCCCGTGGATTCATCTACAGTGTCCTCTTTAGGCCAAACCAATATATCTTCAAGTCCATAATTCGAGATGAACAAGTTAGGTTTTTTAAGCAATTTTAAAGGTTCCAATTTACCTTTATCGTTAACACGAAGAATATCGTGGGGCGATCTTAAAAAAATGTCACCTTTCTTATGCAAAAATGGCCCTTTTAGTTTCATGCTCCCTTTTTCCGTCGGTGTACCAATGATCTCCTTAAATCTCCCCGCTTTAAAATCTTCAATTGTCCCCATATGGAATATTAAAAGACTCCTTATAGCCCCATATAGTGTTGATGGAAAGGGCGGGAACACAGTATCTACCCAAGTATCTTCTCCACCACTAAAGGGTCTGCCCGTTCTAAAAAACAAAGTATCAAATGGCGTTATCTTTATAAACATTTCACTCCTCCGCCTTTACCGTAAATGTTGCTATTTCAAGCAGGTTTGTAAACCTGTCTAAAAAAGTCCCCATACTACTAAAAAGCTGGCTCAAATCTCTTACAATATTTTCTACCATCTCTCTTCTAGCATCTTTTTTGCCATGAGAAGTCCTTCCTATGATCCTCCTCAGCTCAGCCTCAAATGCAGCCTCAGAAACCAGAAGATATCCATCATCTCTTTTTAATCGCTCAAACTCTTCAGCCAACCTGTAAATAAAGCTTTTTGAAACCCAGAGCTCGTCATCTTTCTTTTCAAGTTTATTCGCAAAATTCATTAGCATTTCCAAGACATCCATATCCTCGTATTTCCACTTGCATATGGTTTCCTTCACTTGTCCAGAATGTTTCATTAGAGCTATACTAAAGGCGTCCTTTTCCCCATCGATGTTTTTAGCCTTCTTTTCCATCTCTTTAACTTTATCTAGGACAAGCTTTAAGGGGGTCTTGTAATGAGCAATTACAGCCCCACAAGAGGCGGTGGCATTCCTTCCCATTGTCAGATAATAAACCCCTTCTTTTTCGACAAATCCGGACTCGTTTTCCCAGCAAACATCTATTGCCCCATCCTTGATTTTTATTTGACCCGAAAAACTCGCCCTTAACTTTCTCATTACGCCAAACAAGTCTTTCAAGTTAACAAAGGCAAGTACATCATCGCCACCCGCATATACAAGCTTCCCAAGATGTTCTTCTTCGACAATTCTTCGCACAAACTCTATAGTGTAATTTCTCAATGCTGCCGAAATTGAAGCATGTATTGCAGGCGTAAGAAGTTTTCGGGGTGCTTTATCCTTTAGATTTGCCTTAAAATGATCAGGCAGGTTTTGCCACACGCTAGAATTATAAGCATTTTCAATATCAGGCAGTTTCGAACCGCTTAACCACTTTCCAATTGAGTCGGCATCAATAGCGATGACAGCATAATAGGGATTGGGAATGCCAACTTTTTCCCCGATGTTCCTAAGTTTTTCTTTTAACTCATTGATTTGTTCTGCTTCAGGACTTGCTCCAGCTTGTTTTTTAAATTGTCGAGGAGTTAAATTCTCCTCAAAAAACCATTCCCCCTCAAGGTTATCAAAATCACCATATTTGTTAATAATTCTGGGCAATGGTTTTACAGTCAATTCCTTTGTTCTTGCTTCGCCAACTATTTTCTTGAAGGTTTCAACATATGCTTTAAAATCATCGATTGATTTATCCAGGCACATCACTTTAAAATCGCTTATAGCTATTTCGGCCGTTGAAGGGAATGAATAACCCTCGAAAGGATTAGGAGAAATATCTTTAAATTTATCCTTTAAATAACTATCCATGGTTCTTTTTACAAAACAACAGGTACATAATACTTCATTGTCACCAATATATCTCCCAACCCTTAATTTCCCATGTCCTGCCTTTATCCATCCTTCTTTCTCGCCACATAGATGACACTTTTTATTATATTCCTCCGTGTATTCAAAATTCCTCAGATTTTTTCTTGCCCCTATTAACTTCTCAAGTGATGAATAAATAATTTGATATAAAAGTCCTAGATTTGGTGAATATTCGCCATTATCGACAGCAAACTGCCAAATATCTCTGTATTTTTCGGTAGATTCAAAGATTTCTCCTAGGTCTTCTATAGCTATATCTCTATCGCCAATCTTCAAAGGTAGTGCAACCCAGTAAATTTCAGGAAATCTTTTAATTTGCTTTTCAACTTTGTCCTCAGGACACGTTATATTTAAGCCTTCCATGGTTTTAAAGACTATTTGTCCCCATTCCTCTCTGACTTTTCTTGAAATTTCTTCACCCAAATGTCTAAGTTCGGCTTCGTCACTTTGAGGCACAAAAGCCACAAATCTATTAGGAATAGTCGGCTGATCCACATAGACAGATTGAGAATTAATCACATCTATCTTTTTCTTTTCTAACCACCAATCTGCAAGCGGTTGTTTATAAAGATCTGGGTAAATAATGTTCGTGGGGCCGTAATCCTCGATTATTTTTTCCATTGCAACAAATGTAAGATAGGACAAAAGAAAACTACCCATATAGAGGTCTTGGGTTTTACGTGCCTGACTTATAAATGTTTGAACCGGACCAATAGAAAAGAGGAAAAGTGAGTTATTTTGCAATAAATTCTTATTTTCATCATCCCACAAAGCATTAATTGCTGATGTAACTTTCGCATGCTCCCATATTGAATGATCGGGAACTCTCGTATCGGCAGGAAATAAGGAAATGTACTTTTTCCATTCACAGCCATTAGAGCCTTTAATTAACTTTTCCTGGTAATTCCGCCATATATAAAGAAATTTTTTATCGTCCTCTTTCGGCAACACATTCCCCATGTCGTCAGTTATATCTTTAATAACTTCAAATACTTCGTTTTTAAAGCGCAGGAAATTATCCCTGATTAGACTTTCTGCAAAGGGATGTCTTATCTCGTCAAATTCCTGAATAATGCCTTCAGAGATTAAACTCCTCTCCATGCAGGAGGAAATCCAATCTGGACCTTTAATGTCTTCCCATTCAACGCCTAATGCTTGCGCATATTCTCTTGCTCTTCTTTTGTGCCCTTGAATATCAAAGGGTTTATCTATAGGATCATGAAGAATCGCCTTAAGTTTCATTGAAAAATCTGATCTGGTATTCACAAACTCACCTCCAGGGCCTCATCTTTAAATACTGCCAGAAATTCTTCTATTAAATTTTGGCTGATCTGTTTAGGTGAATTAACCAATTTCCTACCCTTATTTCTTTCTTTTTCTTCCTTACCAACTTTCGGAATATCACAATTCAGTTGAAGTAATATTGGAAAGTAGAGATTGTCCGATTTTATGACCTTAAAAATTAAAGGAGATGCAAATCTTTCAGATAAACGATCATCATTTTTGTATGGCACCATTCTAAATCCTCTGTGCATAACCGGCATTCCAAAAGCAGCTGTTTCGAAAACTTTCGACCTATTTTCATGTCTAAATTCACTGAATCTTTTCCCAAGTAAATTTAAAGCATCAATCCATGAATTTTTATAGTCAAAAATTAACAATTTACCCCCGGCCAATACTGAATATTTCTTGGTATTCGTTGATTTAATATCCTTTTTAATAACATTGTTCTTAATGCGGGTCAGATTAGAGGCAAGCCACTCCCTTAATCCATTCTTGTTTTTAACACTACATATAAAATCAATATCAAAGGTGTTTCTTGGTTCGATCTCGTCAACGACTAAATTTCCGCCACCTCTTCTTGCTCTCGTGCCAAATCCTCCTAAATAAATTGCAAGCCACAAAGAAGCTAAAGTTTCCTTAAGAGCCTCATCATGAAAACTTGAGAGCAAGATTTCAAATGTAAATCCATCTTTTATAAATCCTCGTCTAGAACTCCTAAGAGTGGTTGAATACAATAAATAGCCAATACCAGAATGAATTCCTGTCAACGTTCGTTCTGCACTATTGAAGTCCCACTTCAGCCTATAATCGTTTTTTATGTCTGTTCCTTTGTATTTTTGTATGAGATCGTAATTATGTGAAAGCCTTAAATTTATCTTGCTCTTGCATCCTGTTTCCCCAGTTCCTCCGAAAATTTCAGTTTCATCTCTCTTCAATTGCTCAATATCATCTTCGGCCTTTATCGCCCTCCACCAGAAACGCATCATACCCTTAAATTCAGAGGGTCTTAATTCAGGTGTTTGGCCGTCAGCTCCAGCCATAAACATAGGAGTTACAACTCTACACTTTAGCTTGATATCCATCTATAATTTCCCCTCTCCCCCCTAATAACATTTTATTCACATTATAGCGTGATATCAAAACGTTAATATCAAAAAGGGCATTGCTAAATTATATTTGATCACTCTTTAACATCATAAAAGATTCAGCAGACGCCCTTTCAATGTTTATCACATCACTTTACCAATCTCGCTTATCTTAGCACGTACGCCTGTCACAAGAAGGAGAAAGATGCTTATTTTATTTAGTTGTCACCCGTTTGTCCTGCGTATTTTTTCTGTAATTGATCTCACATTTCATTTACATTGATTACATGGACTTTTTGAGTATTCTATAAATTTATTTTCCAATGCCAATTGTTTATTATTATACATTAATATCACGTTTATTTGAATATGCAATCTTTCCCTCTGCAAAGACGACGAGCTCGCCAGGTTCAAAATCTTCCCAATGCTCTGCTTTTGTTAGTCTTTTTGTAGCAACAATATAACCCTCTTGATCTGGACTTTTTTCCTCTGCAAGATTCACCTCCCAATCCTCATCAACTAACTTAACCTTCCCATAGGGAGATCTTCTCTGCACGAAGCAAAGTCCATTATATCCATCTTTGTCATGATAGCATAATAGATACTTCCCATCAGAAAATATACAGTTTAGGCTTCCATATTTGTTGATTTCTTCTAACCTTTCAGCCAACCAGTCGAAATATTTGTTTTTATTCATGCTTTTCAATATGTCAGTGGGAGCATTTTCAATACGATGCAGTAAATAACAAAAGGCAGTTTCTGAATCCGTTTCACCGATAGGTTTGAATCTACCGAGCTCTAAATTTTCATGGTTTAGCTTTCCATTATGAGCAAAGACGTATTCTGTCCCATTCAGTTCTCTATTAAACGGGTGAGTGTTTTTGCGACTTATTCCTCCGGTACTTGCACGTCTTACATGTCCGATAAAAATTGGAGCTTCTATTTCGAGATAATCTAGTAAAAATTTCGATAGCTTGCTTTGTTTAGCACTAATTTCTTCTTTTATTATCTGAGCTGATTCATCTGGGAAAAAAGCTATTCCCCAACCATCAGGGTTATTTTCTCCCCTATGGCGAAATCCTCTAAAAGAGATATCTGGCCTCACAGGCAAATTAAAACACAGCCCTAGTAACTCGCACATTTTTCTTCCCCCTCCCAGAACCCGACTTGGTACTTTTAACCAAAAATAACGATCGGAAAAAAGTATTTAATGATTATCGATAACACAGTAGAAATACGCTTAGAGTAAAAATTCGATGACGATACAACACGTAGCGCCAATCCCTCATAGGTAAGCTACAAACAGAAATGGAGAATAAGGAAATAATTAAAAGTATCGAGTTTCAATCCCTCATAGGTAAGCTACAAACGAAATTATACCGGTTACTCCTGAAGAAGCTTTTGAAGTTTCAATCCCTCATAGGTAAGCTACAAACGGATATCGTAATCGTCGGCGATCCTGTAAATGTTCCCGTTTCAATCCCTCATAGGTAAGCTACAAACTCATGCTCAGAAGTTATATATTATGTCTTCGGGGATAGTTTCAATCCCTCATAGGTAAGCTACAAACCTATTTCGGCGCTCACTGGGGCGATGGCTCCGATTTGTTTCAATCCCTCATAGGTAAGCTACAAACTAAGGTCGATTGCCTCGCCCTCCCGATGGGCACTCTTGTTTCAATCCCTCATAGGTAAGCTACAAACGAGGAGGTGGAAGATGACGAGGAATAAAGCGTTAAGTTTCAATCCCTCATAGGTAAGCTACAAACAATTCCCAAGCCTTCCGTGATCGTACCACTTCATATACAGTTTCAATCCCTCATAGGTAAGCTACAAACAAGGTCTATGCCAGCAATAAGACAATATATGATAACAAGTTTCAATCCCTCATAGGTAAGCTACAAACCCGCATCAAGCTGTTCTGCATACTTCCTCATTTCGTGTTTCAATCCCTCATAGGTAAGCTACAAACTCTAC
>JAAYTM010000123.1 GCA_012518015.1 Synergistaceae bacterium | reverse complement strand
CTGGTATAGTTGGAGCGCTCAAATCAAGGTCGTTTGGGATAGAATGTTGCCATACATCTCAGAAAAAACAAAAAGCGTCATTACTGGCAAGGAATGCGTATTGCTAGCTACTGCTGGGGATATATACGAAAGCGCTTTTAATGGTGTTTTGGAATCCTTTGACCGATCTACTTCCCTTTTAGGCCTCAACGTGGCAGGTAAAGTATGTGCCTACAACGTTTACGACATTGGCGATATAGAGCAAAACGATTGGCTAAATCGCGCGAAAGAACTCGGAGTAGCTGTAGGCGGGCAAATTAAGGAGAGTTAGAGAAGTCATTAGAATCTGAAAATAATTTTTAAACCGACATCAAAAAATCATATCTAGCATAGTCGTCTTTACGTGATACCAAGTTTAGTCCACTAAAAGACTTCGCAATTGTCATTCTGTTGCCAGCTACGCAGTCTACAAGGTACAAAATAACATACCTGAATAAACCATAGCAACTCCAAGAAATTCTTGGAGACATTTGTCTTTTCAAATTATAATGCCTTAAATTACCTGAAGAAAATCTTTTTTATCGGTCCTTCTATGTGAGGGAGAACGATCAGGGCGATCACTGCTCCAACCCCTGTTTGAGCAAGATCAGTAAAAAACTCTATAGGAGCAACTTTCCAGCCGTAAAGAAAGCCAGCTGCACAGGTGTAGCCGGCAATCATCACACATGCCCCTGTAATTACTGCCTTTTTTCTGTTATGTCTCATCTTGCCTACCAAAAATCCCTCGATCCCCTTAATTAAAAATGTAAAAGGAGCCCAAAGAGGATATCCGAGCACAATATCTGCAAGCGCGCCACCAATCCCGCCGCAAATTGCACCGTATTTAGATCCCATTAGAAGAGCAATACAATATAACGCCCCCTCGCCAAGATTGAAATAAATTCTATATCCTGGCATGGGAACATGAATCATAGTGGCAACAGCAACAAGACCAGCAAAAAGTGCTCCAAGCGCTATTTCTTTTGCTCCGCCTCGAGATGTAGACACCATCCTTCGCCTCCTTCGTCACAACTAAATCATCCAGGTGCTTATTTGCGTACAAACAAACTCGTCTCGAAATATCTCTGTTGGAGCATATATTCTTTATATCACACTCGCTGAGTCTTGGATAATACCAGCACTCGAGTCAAAGGCTATTTTTTGGTATGTTGTTTCATTGTAAATATTTAATTATATACAAAGCAAAGTCTAGTTGCAAAGACTTGTTAGTACGGGAATAAGTAAAGGCCCAGCTTTAGCGCTTCTTTTAGCAGGGCCAGCTATATTTTTACTTAAACGCATGGAGTTGCATGTCAGGCGTTACTTCGCCATTGGGACTTTCTGATCAGTTCTAAAGTACCTGTAAGATTTTCACAGACTAAAGTGATTTCTGAAAACTCGTCTCATGAATTCAACGCCTGGGTCAAATCCAAACCAAAAAGCAAACCTGCGTTTCGGGTTATGGAGCCTAACGGTCCCATGGGCATGGTGACCAAGGGGGTTTTGGGAAGCTCGCGCCTTGCCAGCAACGTCGCAGCAAGCAATGTCAATACGTCCTCCATGGACTGGGGCATGACGGCTACCTTAGCGATATCGCCACCAAAGGCGATTTCTTTATATAAAACATATATGAAACATCCCTCGTTTTGCTTGCCACTTTTTGAAAGCCACCCTCAAGATGGCTCCTGCAAGTCAAAAGCAAAGGGATGTCGTTGGTCAACCTTCTGGTTTCTTTAAGCATATTCAAAGAAGTTTGCATGTCAGTTATGAAGTTCCAAGCATCAGCTCTAAGCTCGATAACATCGGGAGACCCTCCAACTGCTGTTTTTGTTTCCTCT
>JAAYTM010000122.1 GCA_012518015.1 Synergistaceae bacterium | reverse complement strand
AGCTTTAAAGGCATTGGCCCGCGCTTGACGATATCAACTTTTTCAGGAACACCTGTTATCCTACATAATTTTTTTACGTTAAGCACGTGTATAACGGGTATTCCCTTTTTAAGTGCTAAAGCTATTATGCCATTGCCCGCATTTTCTTTATATTTCGGATCTAGAAATCCTGGAGGTAATGATAAAACTTTTTCATCAGTTCCCATGTTAGAGTGGGAACCTCCGATTTGAACTACCAAAGAAGGATTAAATTTTTGCAAGTAACTCATCTTGGTATTGATAACCTCTTGTAACGATTTAGCTTGTATAACAGGAACGCCTTCTAATTGTGCCGATCGCAATAATATTTTTATTCCCTCTTGCGGTATGCCTCCTCCTATTTCATAATCTCCGCCTAGGGTATAAAAGGCTGCTTTAGTAGAAATGAACCCGGCCTTTCTAAGTTCCATAAGAATGCCCGGAAGAGGGAAATTCGGATCGTTAGCGCCATAGGAGGATGTCCCCAACGAGGCTTGAAGAAATATGTCTAAGCCCTTTTCTTCTGCCGCAATGATCGAAGAGACTAAAAAACCAGGAAAGGAACCAGAGCTGAAAATTGCAATTCGATCGTCCTTATTTAAACCTGCTTCATTAAACCAACGTGAAAATATTACTGCCCAAATTGGATTGCACGATATCTGCTTCGAATGAAGGGATCCAACCGTAGTGGTTATTGGACTCCACTCAATCCCAATTAAACCACACCGCGATGGATCTAACTCCTCGGAAGGGGCGCTCCCTTCCGTTTGTGTTTTGAGATTGTAGAGATAGGTTTGAGCCTCCCTGACTCTATCCCAAATTCTTTCTTCTTCAGCGGCAAGATTTCCTAGAGGCCATGCCCACATCAACAAAGAAATAATGCCGGCAAGAAGGAGGAGCTCTAAGTTGCACTTCCTTGATAGAGACGTATTATCTCCCCAAAACATCGAAAATAAACCATGAAGGAAAGCACTAAAATATCTCATAAAACAAGGACCCTACTAGAACTGATAATCCTGAAACAATGAGCAATGCTAGCATTGTCGGCAAAACGCCTTGACGCTGCATGTCAGCAGCTATAAGTCCAGGAACTACCCATCCAATCCATGGTAAATAGGAACTCGAAACAAGCCGCAATGAGACTGCAAGCAACAAAGCAATAGAAATTCTTTGTCTTCCATACAAACCAAAGATCCTCACGAGAGCTTCCAATATGAACAATATGATGAGCGCGTTTAATATCGTTGTCGCGAATAATTGAGGTGAAAATGACCTAATGGCCAATAAACCAGGCGATATGATGCCTCCCGTAGCAACCCCTGTCCTTTGATAAAAAATCATGCCTAAAATTATGCTCAGTGCGATAATGATTAAATCTTGTCGCAGTTATGATCCACCTCTTCATATGCAATTAATTCTTGAAAGGGCAACCCGGCTATATTGCCACAACCAAATACTAAACCACGTTTATTTACAAAAGAAACGATGTCATTTATATCTTTAAAGCAGACCCATCGGGTATTTTTAATCAATCGCAACGGATGGGCTCCGCAAATATAAACGCCTCTCCACTGTTTATTCTTGAGCCATGGTTCAAAAGCTTTAAGCCTCCCGGGCCTATCTCGCCGATTGTTAAAAAGGACGGATGTGTTATTCTCATCCCATTTGAGCGATGAAAAAAGGCTGACAGTGCTTTCTAAATCATTAGCCGAAAAGCCGAATGCCAGAACGCCGTTATTCATCTTAAGAATCCTAAATCTACCAGGATCATCTTCCAAATAATGATCAATCATGTCTTCGCTAACATTTAAGCCGAAGAGATTAAGAGATCGTACAGCAAGGGCGATGTTGGCATCTTCAAAATTCAAAACTTTTTCCTTTGTAAAATAAACATCGTTGTGGTTCTTCTTTAAAAACTCAAGCAGTGCCCCATCCTCTTCCAACCCGGGTCCCAACACAACTGGAACTTCCTTTGGGACTCCAGCAAACAAGGCAATCCTTGCTTCTTCTTTTGTAGGACCCCAAGCCTCGAAATGGTCCTCCCTCAGGTTTGTCCAAACCACTAGGTTTGGTTTTAGCCATCTGGCCGCTAAAGGTTGAACTTCTACTGCCACTGCGCTATTTTCAGCAACTATTGCTTCGGCTTCCTGAGGTACTTGTGAAAGCCACCATTGAAGCTCTTTTATGTGACCTCCTCTTGATCTGATAATCCTTCGAAGGCCTCGCGGAGATAATTCTGTGGGAATGACTCCGGTTATGCGTGAAAAACAGGATATATTTCGCGCCCTGAATCCAGCTGTTATTAACCTGACTAAACTGCTTTTACCTCTTGTACCTGTAACGAGCACTCTATATTTTGTAATATCTATTACACACTCCCGAAACTATTGTAAATTACACGATAGTGGCCAAACTAGCTCTCTATCAAAAAAGCAAATGTGAAAATTAAGTATACTCCACAACCGTAAAGCAGTCTATACTAACATTCTAAATTACTAGACCTTTGAAGTAGCCACACTCCCATTATAGCAATAGCTCCACCGGCAATAGACAAAAGAGAGGGTATTTCTTCAAGCCATATCCAAGCTATGAAAATAGCTAGAGCTGGTTTTAAAAACAGACTTCCTGCAACGAGTGAAGCGGGGTTCCTTGATGTCGCGTAGGCCCAGCTAGCATAAGCGATGCACGTTGGAAAGATCGCGAGATAGGCTACGGTAAACGTTGCAGATAGAGGCGCCATAGCAACTGCATTTAAAAGGCCCTTTCCAAAGAATAACATCAATACTGTGCTACTGATTATGACGTAAGTGGTTAACCTAAAAGCGCCGTATTTGGGCAAAAGCTTTTTCTGAAATACAAAATAAAAGGACTCCATGAAAGCCGCACACAATACCCATAAAGCCCCAAAAGATAGCCCAAATTCTCCTTCTCCCAGAGCAATCGCAGCGGCACCAAGAAAGCTTGTGGCAATGCTGATCCAGCCAAGAAAGGTCATTTTTTCCTTTAATACGGCAGACGCTATGATGGCAGTAAAGACAGGAGCCGTGGCCATTAGTAGGCTTGCAGCCCCTGCGGAAACGGTTTGTTCACCAATGCAAAGCGGTATATGACAAAGAAGCATGCCCGTTGCACCAAGAAATAATATGAAGGGAATATCCCTGAAATCCGGTAATCCAAATTTAAAGAGCACAAAGGGAAGTAACATGAGTGACGATATAATAAAACGAAGCACCACTAAATGAAGAGGCGAATAATGAAAAAGTGCCGCTTTTATGGCAGCAAAAGCAGTTGACCATGCAAGAAGCGTGACGATCAAGGCTATCATACTAAGCCAGTCAATCGAACTTTTTAAACCACCTTCTACAAATTGAGACTTTCTGAAGTTCATAACATTACTCTCCTTGCTGTTTGCAAGATAACTTAAGTAGGATCAATTAAAATATACCATAAATTTTCATGGTTTTACGTTATCAGCGACTGCCTGCATTATTTCAGGATAAGGAGGAATTTACTGCATATTTCACTTTTGCATGGTAACGACTTTCTCTTTTTTCGATGTCCTTTGAAGGCTCATGACTTTGCTTCAATCGCGAATGATAAGGTATAATGAATTTTGAAAATCATATTAAATTAAGGAGGGATTGCCGGTGGCTGAGTATCACGAGCCCGTTGAAGAGCTCACCGCAAAGGATAGGGACTTTCATCGAGCTCTTGCAAGCCTTAAGGAAGAGATAGAAGCGGTCATGTGGTATCACGACAGGGCGGCAACAACACAAGACCCAACGATAAAATCCGTCATAGAACACAATCGAGATGAGGAAATTGAGCACGCCGCTATGCTGCTTGAATGGCTGAGGCGTAACATGCCTGGATGGGATGATGCCCTGGGCACTTACCTTTTCACCGAAGAGCCCATAACGGAAATAGAGGAAGCGGCGACTTCGGGGACATCGGGTGAATCATCTTCAAAAACCAGTGCACCTACCTCTAGCTTAAACATTGGCTCTCTTAAAAATAAAAAGTAAGGGAGGGGTGGAGATGGATTTTCTTAAAAAGGAATTAGCACCACTGGATAGTTTCGCTTGGGAAGAAATTGACGAAAGGGCAAAAGAGGTGTTAATTTCCAACCTTTCAGCGAGAAAGTTTGCCGATGTATTGGGTCCATTTGGTTGGGATTACGCAGCGTATCCTACGGGAAAGCTTAAGAAGGGTGATGCTTCAAAAGAGGCCTGCTATGCAACGCGGCTGAGTTTGCCCTTAGTTGAGCTATACGTACCATTCGAACTTTCCATATGCGAACTTGATGCCATATCTAGAGGCTTAAAATCTCCAGATTTGACAAACCTGGAAGAAGCAGCGAGAAAGTTGGCCTCTTTTGAAGATAAATCAGTCTTTTATGGATTGGAAGACGCTTCCGTAGAAGGTCTCTTTAACGCGTCTCAAGAATTTACCATAGAGCTGCCCCTCCAAGATCCTTCGGATTTACTAGCCAGCCTAACCCAAGTAAAACTTCACTTTACACAGCATGGCATTGAAGGCCCCTACGCCCTTATAGCAGGTCTTGCCCTTTGGAGCAGAATTTACTCTATCGGAGAGGGGTATCCACTGTACAAAAAAATTGGCGATGTGCTCGAAGATGGCAAAATAGTTTTTTCTCCCCACGTAAATGATGGCATAGTAGTTTCCTTGCGCGGCGGTGACTTCGAACTTATCCTGGGCCAGGATATATCCATTGGCTATAAAGAGCACAAAGAAAACGTCGTTTTGCTTTACTTTACCGAAAGTTTCACTTTTAACGTAGTTACCCCCGAGGCAGCTGTGCCACTGAAGCTCGTCGACCAATAAGTTAAAAGACGAACCGAGGAAACACCTCGGTTCGTCTTTTTTTATTTTCATAAAGTCGATCCACAAGTTATTTTAAAGGATCAATGAGTCGGAAAGTTCCGCCGAACATTCACCAAGACCGCGCTTTTTACAACATTGCTTGCTACTAGCATAGGTGCACTAACTATTTTTTAGTTTATGCTTCTTCACAGCCTCTTTCATGGTCTTTTCGGATCAAAACACATCATAACGTTCGACAAAAGCGTCAATCACGTCCAAAAATGCTTGAGGTAAAAGAGAACACGCCTTTTTCGTCATTTCCTCAGGAATGCCGCCATAATGAGCATGCGCTACGGCTCCTGCAATGGCCGCCTGGGTATCGGCATCACCTCCTAAAGAGATCGCTTTCTTCAGTGCGTCTTCGAAATTTTCGGACTCCAAAAAGGCTATGAGCGCTTCAGGGACCGAGCCGGGACAGGTAGGATCGAATTTATAAGAAGGACGAATAAGATCTAACTTCCTTGACAAATCGTATCCGAAGCGCCTTTCAATTTCGCACTTTATATGCTCCTTAGAAGAACCCTTTTTCGCGAAAAAAACAGCCAATGCAACGGCTTGAGCGCCTTTTACGCCTTCTATGTGAGCATGTGTTGACTGCGCGCTCTTTTCAGCCTCTTCTATTACATTTTTTACATCTTCACAGGCCCACCCTATTGGGCTCACCCGCATCGCCGAACCGTTGCCAAGGCTATTTATAATTCGTCGTCCCTCATATTTAACCCATAGCTTAAATATACGACCATATCCGGCATCAGGATATTGACGAGCATATTTGAGGTAGTAATCGCTATAAGATCCTTCATTTAAAATGCAATCTGCAACCGCCACCGTGAGCACCGTATCATCCGTATATGTACAACCTGGCGGGAAAAGGTCTATATCTTCTTTTTTAATTGGCCTGTGCTCGTACACAGATCCTGCTATATCTCCTACGATGGCCCCTAACATAAAATAAAATCCTCCCCTCTTTTCTTATAGATATGCTTTAACCCAAAACCTTGTCTAGAAACGAACTGCGCTAACAATATGGGCAACGAACTCATTTTTTCGTTTTTACGTAAATCATGCATTCTCAAACTTAATATAAAGCATTACAATTATTATGAAAAATTTGAAGAATATTCTTCTCGTTGTACGACAATTGGTTTGCCCCGCTCTTAGAATTAAGGGGGGATGAAAGTGAAAAAAGCTATATGGCGCTCTCTTATTGGAGCGGTGTTACTTATACTATTTGCATCATGTGTCTCCATGGCCTCACTTGAACCTGAGTCAGTAAGGAGGGTATGGCAAAGGTTGGCTGAGACAGCCGGCCTAGATTCCTCTGCACCTATCGCTGTAGTTGATCAAAGGGAACCAAATGCATGGGTTACCTTTTCTTTGAACAAATATTCAATAACCGTCACAAAAGGAATGCTCGAATTACTTGACAACGAAGATGAGCTTGCAGGTGTACTGGCTCATGAGATTGGACATATAAAGCTTAACCATTACGGCAGAACCGTCACTCGAAGCATCCTGTGGGGCCTCCTATTTCGTGCGGCAGGAAGCTCATCCGGAATTGACCCCCTGGATCTAGGTTACGCCTTGGCGGAATCTGGTTTTAGCAGAGAGCAAGAAGTAGAAGCCGATGACTACGGCATAGAGCTGGCCGCTAAGGCTGGATATGATCCATGGGGGTTAGTATATGCACTAGAAAAGATGGTTGAGGCGGGATATAAAACCAGCCCCAGCGGATTTAACTCGCACCCTCCAACAGAAAGAAGACTCCAACACGTAAGAGCAAAAGCAGCGGAAGTGTCAAAACGTTATTAAAAAACAGGGCCCTAATATCTTATTTTAAAGGTGAGCCTTTTCTAGTTTAGCTAAGACAATCACGGGTCTTATAGCGTGGATAGCCATTCTAATATTGTTCTTACGCCAAACCCAGAAGCACCCTTTGGATAGTAGCCGAAGGGATCCTTATAATAATTTACCCCTGCTATATCTAAATGTGCCCAAGATATTCCTTCTCTCACGAATTCTCGCAAAAACATAGCTGCAGTGATCGCGCCCCCATATCTTCCTGCGGAGTTGAGCACATCGGCAAATGGTGAATCAAGGCGTTTTCTCAGGCGCACATCGTCCAGGGGAAGTTGCCATAGCCGTTCTCCTGTGAAGGAGGATATCTCAAGCAAGGTATTACAAAAAGCCTGGTCATTTGAAAATAAACCAGCAGTATAAGGACCAAGCGCTACAGCGCAGGCACCCGTTAGAGTAGCTACGTCAAGGATGTAAGAGGGACTTAACACAGAAGCAAAGCTCAAAATATCGGCCATTGTAACGCGCCCTTCGGCATCGGTGTTATCGATCTCTATGGTCTTTCCGTTGTATGCCCTAATTATGTCATCAGGTTTATAAGACGAGCCGCTCGGCATGTTTTCTACAGCTCCAATTAATGCATGTACTTCAATTTGAAGATTTAATTTGGGCAGTGTCCTCATGACTCCTAAAAGGGTGCAAGCTCCGGCTTTGTCGCCTTTCATCGTCCTCATATTTTCTGAAGCCTTGATATTTAAGCCCCCACTATCGAAGGTAAGCCCTTTGCCTACGAGAGCCACCTTGACCCTGGAATCGGCGGCTTGTTTATATGTCAGATGAATTAATCTCGGCGGATTTACCGAACCCTTACCCACAGCGAGCAGGGCATTCATGCCCATCTCTTCAAGCTCTTTCTCATCGTATATTTTGCAATCCAATTTCATGTCATCTGCCAATTCGGACGCGATATTAGCCAAGGAAAGGGGATTGATCACGTTGGGCGGTTCATTTGCTAGGCCTCTGGCATAATTTTGCCCACATGCCAAATGCACACCTCTTTCGATGAATTCGTCATCGCCGCCAATAATGTAAACATCTTTTATTCCACTTTCGCCTTTTTCTTTCTTAGTCTTATATAGATCAAATTGGTAGGACCCAAGCAAACACCCTTCCGCAATAGCTTGCGAAAGGGGAGCGCTGATCTTTGGAAAAAACAAATACAGCTCTTCTGCGCAAGATTTTTGTGCCTCTTTGGTGTAAATTGCAGCAGCCACCCTAAAATCATCCAGCTTTACCTCGGATTCCAAGCCAAGTCCCACTAAAAAGACCCTTGGAATGCGACTTCCCGGAAGTGTAACCTTGAACGCTTTTTCTTTTTTTCCATTAAAATTTTCGATGTCAGCCTGTAATTTAATCGGACCTTTTAAATCACCTAAGGCATCTAACGCCTCATCCACTTTGCCCTCAAATACAAGGACTCCCAAGGATTGAGCCCTCAATTCACTCAAGTTTGCATCGGATTTTAAAACTTTCAACAAAAACACCTCCAAAAATATATCGGCGGTCCAAGGGTCACGCTAATTATGGATAGCCAATTGCCAAAGCCATTTCCCTAAAGGGGACAATTTAAATTATATAGCTTTAACTTCGCGTCTTACAAATCGAGGAAAGCTAATTAGGCTTTAGCGTAGTTAGCATTTAGAAATCACTTTTGGACATTCCTTGGGATAAAAGCGCTGTCATGGGTTTTCAAATTGCAAAAAAATATGTATAATTAAGTTTACAACTTAAATTATATCACCAAATGTATACAATAGATCGCCATTTATGGCGATCTATTGCGCTCTTAGTATCTAGAACTAAGTAAAATAACCTAGTCAGGTAATGGTACAGGAGGTATAAACCCTTTGTAAAAAGGAGGTTCCGATGTTGGAGAAACCATTTTATACAAGATCGCGCAATATAGTAAAAATTTCAACGGCACTTTTATTTTTCACCTTACTATTGTCTATCACAACCCCTGGAGATGGTGAAATAAATGACAATACTTCTGCGAAAGACATTACCTTTCATGAAGAGATAATTAGAACCATGGCCGGAACTGGCAATTCTCCCGAAGATGTGCTTCGCTGGCAAAAAGAACACCCCAACTCATCGCTTCGATTTTTAAGCGAGATGCTTTCAGAAGAACAGGAAGCGGTAGCATTGCTGGTCAAATATATTAAAACGACAAACCCAGAGCTTTCCTCTAAAACAATATGGAGAGAAGCTTGCGCTTTCGTTCATTATGCAAAAAAATACGGCGTTCCGGGAGATCTTCTGGTTGCAGTTGCCAATACAGAAAGTCATTTTGATCCCAAAGCAATGAGCAAAAAGGGGGCAGTGGGCGTAATGCAGGTAGTATGGAATACACATGCTGGATTGCTATCGGCGAACGGGATAACATCCAAAAATCTATTACATGATCCCGAGCTTGGAATAGCCGCTGGCGCATTGTTATTATCCCGCTACATTAGGGCATACGGTTCGGAGCATAAGGCCTTAGATCGATACTATGGTACCACATCGTCTCGATACAGGAATTTAGTTAACAAGAACTTGAGGGCGCTTAAAAACTCATTTTAGATAAGCTTTCTGCAAAAAGCAAAAAAAATAATTACCACGCCAACTAAATCAACTTGTAGCATACACGTGCTTTCATTCCGAACATTTCAAAAAATCATCCCTAAGTTAGATCTAACTTAGGGATGATTTAACTAAATATTTTAATCAAATAGGGTGAAGAAAAAATTATTTCACTTTCACTTCCTTGGAGCTTTCCCAAAGCCCATGAATATTACAATATGACATTGCTAAAAGCGTACCCGATTTGGTCAGCTTAACCTTTGTGATTACGTAAGGTTCGCTATATGCCGGACCTGTATTAGGACCATTTACGTGCTCTCCATGAGCGTTAAATTCATAGGATCCTATCTCAAAGGGAAATTTTTCGCCTTCTCCTTTAAAGAATAACTTTATCCATCTAATATGATGCTCTGTAGTGTTGGGGTGAGGAATCTCCTTACCCACACTTACTGTAACGGTAAAAACCTCCCCGGAAGTTACTTCCTCGGGAGCCTCAATGACGGGGACATGCTTTTCGCCTTTCCAATCACCTGATTGCATTAAGGATTCAAACTTCATATCCAAACCTCCTCCTTTCAAACGAACTTGAAACCATTTTTATTTTACCACATTTCAAAATTTAGGCCATATCTCGTCCCTCGATGGACCGCTTCTGACATGAAATATCCTTCCCCTTGCCCTATCCCATGCAAATACCCCAGCGCCGCCCCTAGGCCTTCCATAAGAATCGAGAAATGTCATATTATACATTAAAGCAGTATCAACGGAAATACACCCGTAAATTTTTCTCGCAAAGGGAAGTCTTCCAATGATCTGAGGATTGGGCCAACCTCCAATCGGAGGCAAAGGCGCCCTCGCTTTAAGTTTCTCTAATATATCAAGTACTTCTATTGGAACGGTCCTTATCCCATAAAACCTTGCTCCACGAGATTTGTACAGCCTTAAAAACAAATCCCTCGCAAGCCATGGCGCTCCTTCTTCATCCATAGATAGCAAAGATTGCATTGCCATATAGAGGCCGTCCAGCGCAGCTAAAGGTTTTGGCATAAGTTGTGGTATCCATAAACCCTCAACGGCATCCCACTGGGAAGGATCTCCCTCAGGGAAAATATCGTCAACAAGTTTTAGGGCAATTGATGCTTTTTCTTCATCGCTTAAATTTTCGCTAAAAAGAGACTTCCACATCTCGTACTGGGGGATGCCCTCAGGAGCTTGTTTTAATAGGCGCTCATGAAGCTTTAACCCCTCACTTTCTCCCGCTTCTTTAATCTCGTAAAGTATAAAGAGATCATCGAACTCGCTTGCTTGTGAGGATTGTATTAAAAGAAGAGATAAAAAAGAGATCATGACCACGAAAATCATTTTTCTCGTAATAAAAAAGAAATCTCTTTTCAAGATATCATCTCCTTAATATATCTTGAAAACTAACCTTTTAAATTAAATCTTTTATTGTATACCACATACAACCTGCGCAAACTATTCGCCACGTCATCTGGCAAGCCATAATCGTTAAACATATCTTTTACTTTCTCGACTTCTTCTAAGATATCGCCTTCTGTAAAAGGTTTTAACTGTAAATTATTATCCCTTTTGGGTGTTTTAGCTTTGTCTTTAAAATTACCGATACAAACATATAGAGAATCTATTCGAATCCCTAGGGAAAGCGCCTTGGAAATTATACGCCCCGACATCATATTTATCTCTTGAGCTACGGACGGTGAATCAGCTATTATGTGTAACTTACCTTTTTGCAGGCTAATCGGTTTAGATCTTTTTGACACCTTTCCAGTTATTTCAAACCATGCATTATGAATCTTGTAAAAATCGAGATAATTTTTCATGTGAGTTGACGATAACCTTTCAAAAACCTTAGAAAGGTGTTCTGGACTTCCCTTTATTTCCCTTCTACTACTCTTATTGCTTTTATTGCTCATGATGCTATATTTCTCTCCCTCGTCTCAAGGTACATCCATAAAACCTGCAAATCCGATGGTGTTACGCCCGATATACGGCTTGCTTGCCCTAAGGTATTAGGCATAATTTTTTTGAGCTTTTCGCGGCCCTCCGAAGAAAGACCAACCACCTCGTCATAATTTAGTTCGCGAGGTATGCGCAGTTGCTCTATCCTCTTCATCTTAGAGGCTAAAGCATTTTGCTTTTGAATATATCCCGAATATTTGACCTCCACCTCTATCCTCGACTTTATTTCCTTGTCTAGACCTTCAGACAAAGGTGCAAGTTTAGACAAAATCTCGTAGTCAACGCCTGGTCTTTTCAGTAAGTCATATGCGCTTAGGGGTTCTACAATAGAAGCCTGGCCTAAGGGAAGGAGTAGATCGTTCACATATTGTGAAGGATAAATCTTTATCTTTCTTAAACGATCGATTTCCTCCTCCATTATCCTCCATTTTTTTATTAAGACATTCCAAGAATCGTCATCGATGAGTCCTAGTCTCCTGCCTATTGGGGCAAGTCTTTTGTCTGCGTTGTCGTGGCGCATTAACAACCTGTATTCACACCTACTAGTGAGCATCCTGTAAGGCTCCTCAGTACCTTTGGTCACTAAATCATCAATTAAGACACCTATATAAGCTTCATGCCTGGCAAGCACGAGAGGTTCCTCATCTCTTAACTTTAAAACAGCGTTGACGCCTGCCATTAACCCTTGAGCTGCTGCCTCCTCATAACCGGAAGTGCCATTTATTTGACCTGCGAAAAAAAGTCCTTCAACCAACTTGGTCTCAAGCCATGGATAAAGTTGGGTTGGCAGGAAATAATCGTATTCGATGGCATATCCGGGTTTAAGGATATGCGCCCTTTCACATCCCGGAACGCTTCTTACCATCTTCACCTGAACATCGTAGGGCAAGCTAGTTGAGAAGTTCTGCATATATATCTCTTTGGAGTGACGCGCAGTTGGTTCTAAAAATATAAGATGAGATTCTTTGTCGGGAAACCTAATGACCTTATCCTCTATAGATGGACAATACCGAGGTCCCGGACTTTCTATATCACCTTTAAAGAGAGGTGATCTATAAAGGGATGATCTTATTATTTCATGGGTCATTTGTGTTGATCTCGTCAAATAACAGGAATAGCCGCCATATATGCGAGGCTTCCCCCAATGACTAAAGCATAAGGGCTCATCGGATGATTGTTGACTTTTTAATGAACTAAAATCTATGGTATCTGCGTGAAGCCTGGGTGACGTATCAGTTCTTAATCTGCCCACTTTAAATCCAATTTGCCTCAATGAATGAGGCAGTTGAAGCGACGGCATTTGTCCCAGCGGTCCAGAAGGAAAACTAACCGGGCCTATAAACACCTTGCCATTGGTATAAGGTCCCGTCGTAATAATGACACAGGAAGCATTATAAGTTTCGCCCAACCAAGTTTTAACACCCTTTACTTTTCCATCTTTTACCAATAAATCCGTAACCATGGCCTGATGGACGTAAAGATTACCGGTAGACTCCAAAACTTGTATCATGTGCTTGTGATAATCCAATAGATCACATTGAGCCCTTAACGCCCTCACGGCAGACCCCTTTGAAGTGTTTAACCAACGCATATGAATGGCAGAGCTGTCGGCGGCCTTAGCCTGTTCTCCGCCCAAGGCGTCAATTTCCCGCGTAATATGGCCTTTTGCGGGACCCCCTATAGAGGGATTACAGGGCATCAACGCGGTATTATCAAGGTATAAGTTGAGGAGCAGTGTATGTGCGCCCATCCTAGCTGAAGCAAGCGCAGCTTCACACCCGGCGTGCCCTGCACCTACAACTATCACATCATACGTATTTTCGTCCTTCAACGCCATTTCAGGTAGATATACCTCCTTGATAAATGCGCAATACCTTTCCCGGAAAATCACTCACCCTATCATCTGCTGTAGCTGCAATAACCTGCCAGCCACCCTTTAAGAGCGCTTTAATTAAATCCAACTTAGCCTCTTGATCAAGTTCAGAAGCAACCTCGTCTAGTAATATTATAGGTCTTCTTTTCATCTTACATTCCACAACCTTCGCCGCGGCAAGCATAAGCGCCACAGAGAGCTTTCTTCTTTGCCCTCTGCTTAATGCTTGAGTGGCTGACCTGCCTGCAACAGTTATAACTAAGTCATCTCTATGCGGCCCCACCAAAGAAACACGCTTATTTAGCTCTTCTTTTTTAAGTGCAAAAAGTGAATTGTAAAATCCTTCTAGGGGGTCATCAAAAAAACCTTCGCTACCTTCTTTTATGTCTATATCAAAATCAAACTCCAACAAGTCGTTCGATATTTCTTTTAGGCCTATTTTGAGAAGGTCAGTAATTGTCCTCCTATAAGACCACAGCCACGCCGCAAGTGGAGCCATGGCTTTTATTATAAGACCGTCAGGTTGACCCCTCCTTAAACAGTAATTTCTATGCCGCAAAAGTTTTTTATAATCGTATAATTTTCTAGCATACAAAGGCACCAACACAGCGCATAATTGATTTAAAAAGTTGCGTCGTACAGCGGGAGGACCCTCCACTAAACGTACATCATCACTCCAAAATGATAAGGAAGGAACGTATATGCGCAAGACCGATGCGTTTCCTTGTTTCCCTGATATTTTTATGGAACGCCTTTCATTAATTTTTATAAGTACAGAAATTTCTTCTTCTCCACTAAACCTTGAATATAACTTGGCTCCCCCATTAACATCCCAATTTATTAAGTCTTTGAGTTTTGTGCGTCGAGGTTGCCCCCATCCACAGAGCATGGACAAAGCCTCTAAAGTATTTGTCTTCCCAGAGGCATTTGGGCCGATTATTACATTTAAACCCTCATGCCATGAAACACGTTCTGGTTTGAGGTTTTTATAATTTAGCCAATATGTTTGGCTAAACCTCATCGATTTCTTCTTTCTCCTTCAACATATCATCTGGTAAAATAACAGGCATTAAGATATAGAGAAAATTGTCGCTTCCAAGTTTTTTTAGCCTCATTTGTCCATGAGGGCCGTTAAAACTAAGTCGGACTGTGGCATCTTCTATTGCCTTAACACCTTGTAGTAAATAAGATACGTTAAAACCAACCTCTAAAGGCTCTCCATCGATATCGGCGTCAAGTTCCATAAAGGCCTCCCCTATATTTTGAGCATAAGCCGAAATGAACAGATTGCCGGCAGGATTCAAATCCAAAATCACAACTTTATTATAATCACGGACTACAACCTCTACCTTTTCAAGGGCGTCTATTAATTTTTGTCGATCTACCACCATCCAAGTGGTCTTATCCGATGAAATAATCCTCTCGTAGGGAGGAAAGACAGATTCAACCCGCCTAATCACAAGCTCTATATCATTTGTCTTAAAATAACACTGCGAATCATCATATAAGATCTCAACAACAGCATCTCCGCTTAAAGTGGATAATATTCTTTCAAGCTCATTAATACCCCTTATCGGGATTAAAATAGTTTGCTCATCAACATTTGTTTCTATCAACTCTGCTTCAGATAGAGATAGTCTTTTGCCATCAGTTGCTATTAACCTAGCTGTATTTTCTTTAAATTCAAGTAAGGAGCTCGATAGATATTGTGGAAATTCTTCAGTGCTTGAACCTGTAAAGGATCCCTCGGAAATTATTCTAAGCAGCTCCTGTGCATCGATGCGACAGACAAGTGTTGCTGAAGTAGATGTAGGTAGTTTCGGGAAGTCTTCTGTCGGATAAGTAGTAAAAGAGAATTTATCCCTTTCATGCTTGATTGTTATCCTTTCATTTGTGGCTTCGATTAAAAAATCTAAGGATAGCTTCTTTATTATTTCTCCTACTCCCTTAGTAGGAAATATAGATTCTCCTTCTTCTTCGATAACAGCATCATGGACAGTACATTTTATGGACGTTTTAAGATCGGTTGCCATTAGCGTGATTTTATCATCGTAGGCTTTAACGTAGATACCTGATAATATTGACATTGTCTTTGGTCCTCTCGAGGTCCTTTCTACAATCTGCCAGTTTTTCATGAGTGTTGGGTCGCATACCTTTATCCTCATTTTTTGGCCCCCTATTATTACTATTGTTATTAATAATATAAGAACTAGTAGGAATAGTAGTAGGCATAGTGTATATTGTGGATAAGTAGGAACTTAAACGGCGGATAGAAAGTTTTCCACTGTGGATAAGGGTGTGTATATGATTTAATATATCCCCATTTGTCCACAATTTATATAAGAAACTATAAAAATAAAAAAATAAAGTGGATATTATTATACTTATTCACGAGATATCTTCAAGTTGTCCACTAGGTTGTCCACAATTTTCCTCATCTTTAAATCATCTTTCATTATTTCCTCGATCTTTCTGCAGGCATGTAGCACCGTAGTATGATCTTTCTTGTTAAATGCTACGCCTATTTGCTGTAAGCTTAAATCTGTTAACTCCCTGGATAAATACATGGCCACTTGTCTTGCAAAGGCAAGATCGGCGGTCCTTTTGGGGCTTTTAAGGTCTTCCACTTCGAATCCGAAATATGATGACACCACGTCTTGAATCACGTCTATGGATATAGGGCCTTGTTCTTGCATTTTTATGATATCTTTGAGCCATTCCGCTGCATTCTCAATTGTTATTGGTTCCATATTTAATTGAGAGCAGGCTATAATGCGGTTTAACGCTCCTTCAAGCTCCCTAATGTTGCTTGGGATATTTTGAGCCAGA
Source organism: Synergistaceae bacterium (assembly GCA_012518015.1). Lineage (GTDB taxonomy): Bacteria > Synergistota > Synergistia > Synergistales > Acetomicrobiaceae > Acetomicrobium. The sequence goes on along the minus strand of JAAYTM010000122.1, from coordinate 9,105 downwards.
AAATAAACAACGTCTTCCGGTATGTTATATCCCCTAATCTCGGCTTTTTTTTGAAGTATAGCTATCCTGGTCTCCAAGTCAGGAGGTTGTATATCAGTTACCAACCCCCACTCAAACCTCGATACCAACCTTTGCTCGATGCTTTGAATTTCTTTAGGGGGCCTATCGGAGCTCAACACAATTTGCCGTTTTGCATTGTGTAAGCTGTTAAATGTGTGGAAGAATTCTTCTTGAGTACTTTCTTTGTTGGCTAAAAACTGAATATCGTCAATTAAAAGGATATCCACATTCCTAAATTTAGCCTTAAAATCTTGAGTTCTATTGTTTTGTATGGCTGATATGAGTTCGTTCGTGAATTTTTCTGAACTTGCATAAACGACGCGAGCTCCTGGAAGATGTTCTAGCACGTGATGCCCTATAGCATGCATTAGGTGAGTTTTACCCAATCCCACCCCTCCCCAGATAAATAGGGGATTGTAGGCGGCCCCTGGAGATTCTGCGACGGCAAGACTTGCAGCATGGGCAAGTCTGTTTGATTTTCCCACTACAAAGGTATCGAAGTAATAATTGGGATTTAGCCCATCAACAGAAGGAGGGCTATGTTTTAAGGCACTTTCTGCTCTCTTTTGTTCCCCGTCCCTCACTTCTGTTCCAACGACCAGTTCAACTTCTTCGGCTATATTCATACTCATTATCAGCTCTTTCAGGCCATCCAAGAAGCGCGATTGAATCTGTTCTTTAACAAATACGTTTGGGACGTCTAAGGTTAAATTGCCATTTTCTAAGGAAATGGGTAGACATGTTTTAAGCCATATTTCGGTTGCCCCTTGAGGGAGTTTTTCAGGAGCCTTTGATAGCACTTCTTTCCACACCTCGTTTAACCTGTCGTTCAAGGAAACCCCCCCTAAGTTGTCCACAAGCTATACCCAATATTACCACATAATTTCCACAAAAGTTATCCACTTGTCCACACGTATTTGGTTTTTAATGTGGATATCTTTTCATCTATGTTCTCGTCAACCATGGGCTTCTTGAAATTAAAATCAATTTAGCGAAAAATATAACATGCAGTGAACAGGCGGGATTGTAGAGTTATCCACAGGTTATTCACAAGGTGTGGATAAGGTACTCGATAGGTGTACTCAGTAAAGATTTTAACCGATTTTACAAGGGTTTTCATGAAAAACAACTTTTAATGTTCTTATTTTCATAATTTTCTAAGCATCTCTAGTATTGTTGATAATTTTCTTTACTTTTTAGATCGGGTTTTATATACATATGATGTGCTTTTCCACATCTTCAAGCTTGAGTTCGCATGAACGTGGAAAGTAAACGAAGCATCGAGGCCAACTGTAACCGTAACTCGCTGAAAAAATAGTTACGCACCTGTTATCAAAATTCAGCTTATATCCCTTATTGGGTACGTATTGATGTCCCCGTATAAGCAGTTTAGAGTTGGCCAGCTTTAAAAAAAGCGTAAGATCATCGGCGGTAAAGGGCTTGGTTCCTCCTCCGCGTGGCCAGTATTGCTCGTCTAGGGGATCGTTCCATAAAATCTGAAGACCAACAGAATCGGACGCCTTGGCTTTAGCCAGGGTCTTCATGCTTGAAGGAATTGGTTTCGGGACTCCCCCATGAAGAGCTACTATGTCCTCTAGCAATGCTATTAACGGAAGAGATTCGTACCAACCTATGATGTCTTCGATGATATTCTCGTAGCCCTTTGAGATCAATTCGCTTGCGAATGAGTAGCGAACATTCATGTTCCAGTCTTCGTGGTTGCCGCGGAGCAGTATAACCCTATCCTCATTTTCCATTTGAAATGTGAGTATACTTTTAAGCAAACCGATGCAGTCCGGCCCTCTGTCCACATAGTCGCCCAGGAACACAAACAAGGCTTCCTTCTCATCACCAACTATGTATTTAATTTCTTCAAAGGAATCGCGCTCGCCGTGGAGATCCCCTATAATCACTAATGACCTGTCCCTTTTCCTTTCAACCATATTTTCGTGACGAAATGGAAGTTTTAGATTAAGCTTTATAGAGTAGGATAAAAGCTCCTTTAAGTTCATCTGTGGTCACTCCTTTTACTTTTGGAGGTGTCGTTTGCCTTGGAAAGATCTTTAATTAATATAATAAGTCATACGGATTTAGATGGTGTAGTGGCGGCAGCTGTAGCTTGGCATGCGCTCTACCCCGAAAATGCGCCACTTCAAATTTATTTAGTTGGGTATGGGGAGGTGGATAATGTCGTTTGCGATTCCATCCAATCTGGCAGGAATGTTTTAATTCTCGATCTTTTTTGTCAAAAAAGGGAAACGATCGATTTGATCGATAGCTTCTTTGAGGGGGAACCCCCCATATGTTTTGATCATCATGAAACTACGTTGCAACGTTGGGGCAACAGGCCATGGCTCAAGATCGATACCTCTTCCTGTGCTGCTAAAGTATACTATGACTGGCTCATGTCGCAAGACCTTCCAGTAAACGTAAAAGATCGCCTTGTTGTCCTGTCTGACATCGTGAAAGTGGCAAACGATCGGGATCTGTGGTTAGGCCAAATCCCCGAAAGCAGGCTTTGGCAGGCCATGATTACTATGTGTGGGCCTTGGAGCGTACTTTGCAGGCTCTTAGCAAATCCATCTTCTTCGTTGACAGATGGTGAACACGAAGCGACTACGAGTTTTGTTAAAGAGCAGGAGGAGCGCTTCGCTGAAGCCTTAAAAAGGGTGAAACGTTTCGGGGATGAATTGATAGTCGTGGGGCCTGAATTGTTGCAGTTTGGAGATGTCTCTGATTTTTGTGGTTTGATTTTAGATAGAAGCAAAAACCCACCAAAGGTTGTAGCTGTGGCAAATAAAAAGGTGACGGGGGAATGGGCCGTATCTCTTAGGAGCAGATCTGGGTTAGCCGGCAAAATTACGGGGATGTTGCGCGATGGCAAGAAAGTACGGGGAGGCGGTCATGGAGATGCCGCCGCTCTTTACTTTCCACCCCACTATCCTCTTGAACAGATAAGCGAGTCGATTTTATCTGCAATCGATTTAATTTCCGAACAGGAAAAGCCCATCTCGATGACGTTGGGCGAAGTTCTTAAAAGTAAATTAAAACAAAACGAGGAGAGTTAATTTCATGAAAGATCGGAATAAAAGGGCAGCGATAATTTATTCCTCCATAGGCACTGGACATAAGACGGCAGCAAATGCCTTGTGTGAATGGTTTTCGATGTTTGACGTAGATACGATATGCGTTGATGCGCTGGCGTACGTGAATCCCATCATTCGAGGCATATATGCACGGTCTTATCTCGAGATGGTTCGTAAAGCCCCTCAAATATGGGGATATTTTTATGAATCAACAGATTCTCCTGAGGCGGCCATCGGACTTCTGGGAGGGCTTCACGAGCTCACGGTTAAGTTAAACGCAAGAAAATTGCTAAAGGTTTTAGTGGACTTTTCTCCTGACGCCATCATATTTACTCACTTTTTTGCCGCTGCAGCCGTGGCCCAGGAATACAAGGGAAAGACGCCGATCTTTTTGGTCAATACTGATTTTTTAAGCCACGTCTTTCACCGCGATCGTGATATTTATGACGGGTGGTTTGTAGCTTCCGAAGAGGCCTTGTTGCAGTACGAGGCTGACGGCATCGATATAGAAAAAGTTTACATTTCAGGGATACCGATCAAGCCTTGTTTTATGACGCCCCCATCAAAAAGGTCAGCTCGTGATAAGTTGAGGTTGTCACAGGATGGATCAGTTTTTTTGGTAATGGGTGGCGGAATAGGAGTTGGACCTCTTGAGGACGTGGTGGAATCCCTTTCTCAAATAAGAGAAGCTACAGTGTTGACGTTATGCGGAAATAACGAGGAGTTAAGAGAGGCTATGAAGGAGAGGTTTTTTGACAGCGTCAATGTCAGAGTTTTTGGCTTTGTTAAGGGGATGGAGTATGTGTATGCTGCCTCCGATGCTATCGTCATGAAGCCGGGGGGATTATCGACCTCAGAGGTGTTATGCATGAAGCGTCCGTTTTTCTTATGCGGTGTCATTCCGGGGCAGGAACAGAGAAACAGCGATTATCTCCTCGATCGAGGGGCTGCGAAAACTATATTTGAACCCAGGAGAGCATCTCATACGCTTTTGAAAGTCCTCGAAGACGAAGAAGAGAAGGCCAAGTTATTAGAAGCATCGGAAAAATTGGCAAGGCCAAAAGCCGGCGAGGCCATTGTTAAAAAAGTTTTAGAATTTATTTGATGCTAAAAACTTAAAGGAAGTGATGGTTATGGCAATATATCTCAACAACGCCGCTACGAGCTGGCCCAAGCCGAAAGTTGTAGTCGAGAGAATGGCAGATTTCATCTCGAGGACCGGTAGCAACCTTGCAAGAGGCGGTGCTTCTTCCAGGGACATTGAAACGCTGGATCTAGTTACCGATTGTCGTGTCACGCTTTCAAGGATGTTTGATGGATACTTACATCAAGATCCCCGCTATGTTACTTTTACCTCAAACGTCACGGAAGCTTTAAATATAGTCATTAAGGGTTTCTTGAAGCCGGGCATGACCGTCTTGACCTCTTCAATGGAGCATAACGCCGTGATCAGGCCTCTTAGAGGCTTAGAAAAGCAGGGTGTAAAAGTCGTCGTCGTTAAGTGCGATATAGATGGGCGTATGTCTGAATTTGCCTTTGAAAGAGAAATAAATATACATAAACCCGACCTGGTGGTATTAAATCACGCGAGTAACGTCTGTGGAACTTTACAAGATTTAAAAGCGTTCTGTCAAATTTGCGATAAAAACGATGTTCCTGTTGTGGTAGATGTAGCTCAAACCGCGGGTAGCGTTCCAATCTCCGTATCGAAAAATAATATCGCTGCCCTCTGTTTTACCGGTCATAAGGGGCTTTTGGGACCGCAGGGCACCGGAGGGATAGTATGGAGGCCCGATTTCGCCGATATTGTATTGCCTTTAATAGAGGGAGGAACGGGAAGTTTTTCTCACCAAGAGGTGCAACCTCAAAAAATGCCAGATAAATTTGAGTCCGGCACCCCTAATTTACCTGGCATAGCGGGACTAAAGGCGGCGCTTGAATGGATCGAGTCCGAGGGCATGGATAAGGTGACAAAGAAAGCGGACGAGCTTGGGAAGAAGTTGTTGAAGGAATTACTTCGAATGGAAGAGGTTAGCCTCTATGGGCCCAAGGAGATGAAGAATAGGTTGCCAATTTTTGCCTTAAACTTCAGAGGATGGGATAATGCCGAGTTAGCCTTTGAGCTGTACGAGAAATGGGGCATCGAGACACGCCCGGGACTGCATTGTGCTCCGCTTGCCCATAAAACGCTTGGCACTTTCCCACAAGGTTCTCTTCGAGTTTCGCTTGGACCGTTTAATACGGAAGGCGAAATAGAACTTTTAATTGATGCCTTGTCCAATCTCGCTAAAGAAAATCGGGGATGATTATGTTTTTGATGGCGAAAGCTACACCCTCTTCGTCATTTGAAGTAGTTACGAATGAAGCTTTCGCTTTCACATCTTCTCGCGCGTTTCCCATGGCAATGGATAATCCTGCCGCCTCAAACATCTCCACATCATTTTCCGAATCACCGATGACACATATTTCCTCTTTTTTAACTTCAAGGTTTTTTGCAACATAAGTCAATGCCTTTCCCTTGCTTGTTTCGGGATTTCCCATGTCTATGTAGGTGGGAGACGAAATTGCCACAAATAAGCGGGTGTTAAATTGTGATTTAATCTCATCTCTTATCGCCTCTGTTAAACTTTCGTCATCGGTCATGGCGAGCAGCTTTGTTGGTCCCTTTGGGGGATCATATAGCTTGTCTCCCACGATGATTGGAGTTACTCCAGAGTTTTTGGCGTAAATCATCGCCTTTTCGTTTAATTCCTTGACGTGAAGTACATCGTCGATATAGCTTTGAACATACCAATCTCTTTCTTTAAAGAAGCTCAGGACCTCCTTCGCCAGACTTAAAGCGATTGGCCTATGTAACAATGTTTTGCCTTGAGCTCTTTTTATTAAAGCTCCATTGTAGGAGATGATGAGCGTTTGTGGTCCAAATATTAGTGCATACTTTCGGGCAGAACAAAACATCCTTCCCGTAGCTATAAGAAAGGTCACACCTCGAGAGATTAAGTCTTTAACAGCTCTAATCGTGTTTTCCGTAATGGTATTTTCTGATGTAAGAAGTGAACCGTCCAAATCAATAGCTATTAGTTTAATTTTATTTCTCAATTTTTACCTCACTCTTTGTCTTGTTTTAAAAATATATTTAAAAAAACCTAACATCACAAAGAAGCCATTTAAGTATGCGCATTTTACCATAAACTAACTTTAGATAAAGTAACAGAAATGATTTGGGGGCAAAATGTGGATTCTTTATAGGCTCTTGTTTAATTACAGTGTAAACAAAGCTATCGCCGCAAGTGCACAAAGCTCCGCCAACACTTCTATGGTACCTAGTACGTCACCGCTAACTCCTCCAATTCGCTTTTGTGCCCACAATGCGACAAGGGCGCCAATGAAGGTGGTTGAAAAGAATGACAAAATCCATAGCCATGGCCCAAGTAGAAAAAATATGGCAAAACATAAAAGGGCATAAAGAATTTCTTTAACTGAAAAGTCCTGGACAAAGGGAAGCGCCATGCCACTTTTCCAGGGATAACGGCCTATGCACGACGCACAGCACATCGCCCACCTGCCTGATGCCCCCACCATTATGCCTATCGTTATCCAACGCCATGTTGGAAGGGCAAAAAGAAGCGATGTCCAGAAACCCAATGTCAATACTAACGCTACAACACCGTAGGGCCCACAATGGCAGTCTTTTATCACTTCCTTAAGCGTTGCCCCGCTTTCTCCGCTTCCCCAGCCATCTGCTACATCACTAAGCCCATCTAAATGCAATCCCCAACCCAATAATACGTATATCAATGCCGATGCCCATGCAGCACCGAGGGCTGCAAACCTCAAACTGAGAATTGCCCCTATCCCTCCCCATATCGCGCCCAAAATGCCTCCTACCAAAGGAGAGACGGCGAGCATCATGGGGTAAGGCGGCTCCCTTTCGGGCAAAAGGATCTTCGGTACGGGAATCCTGCTAAAAAAAGAAAATGAGGCCGCTAATATTTCAATAAAACGCAAGGTTGCGCCTCCTTTCGGATTGATTTACTCTACTCTGCCTCCCTTTAACCACAGTGGCAGTCCAGCTATCATCATTACTACTCTTTCAGCTCGGGAAGCGACCATTTGATTGGCCCTGCCCTGTAGGTCCCTAAACCTTCGGCCCATTATAAAGGCGGGCGCTATTCCCATGCCAATTTCATTGCTCACAATCACTAAAACTTCCGGTCCCGTTACTTTGCATAGCTCCTCAACTTTTCGAAGAAGGTTTTTTTGCGCTGCGCTCCATTCGTCCTCCGATAATTTTTCCATGTCATCGTATTTATCGAAGATCAGTTCCGACAACCAGGTGGTAAGACAATCCATCAGTGCTGCACCACTAACAGTATACAAAAAATCAATCAAATCGCTCGGGTTTCCCTCCCAAGTGCTCCACGTAGCGGGCCTTTCTTTTTTGTGTAATGATATACGTCGTCTCATTTCCTCGTCTCCGGGTCTGGCGGTGGCAAGAAAGGTGGCAGGGCCCTCATAATTGTCCAAGATTATTTTTTTGGCAAAATTGCTCTTACCGCTTCTTGCTCCTCCAAGTACAAGTATTAATTTCACGATGAGATACCTTCTAATAAATTAGCGTAAATCTGCTCTGCCGCGTTTACGACTACTTCTGTTGGAACTCCAAGGTGGTTGGCGTACCATAAAGCTCCTCCTGCGCCTACCCCCTCTTTGACGTAGCCTTTCTCGTAGTCCGAGAGCCCTTTATAAGCAGATCCGGATAAATCCATGGGAACTACATGAGCTTTAACACGGAGATTTTCGGCCAAACTGGCAAAGTGGGCTGATTTGTCTAAAGCTATGTATTTTGTCGTTGCAATTTCGATATCTCCGTCATACCCTTCATGTCTCAATACGGCGGCCACGGCAAGCATCTGCGTTCCTCCGGCCAGTATTACCCTGGATTTATTAAAAGACCCCATTGCCATACCAGCTACTGTTGCTTGCATTGGATCACCAAGAAGCGTTACTGCATCAAGTCCTTTATTACAAAAAGTGCCTTCTGTGATATTGTAACGTTTGCGACAATTTTCCCAAATTTTTATCTTTAAGTTTGACGGATTGTTGGGACTTGCAGAAGATACCATGCCGTCATAACCAAGAGCCTTTAAAACCAGAAAGGCAGAAGTAGTACCGCCAGGTACGGATTCTCCAATCACCATAAGAGAATCCAAGGAGGATAAATGATCGCCCAGGGCTTTTGCCCAGGAATATATTCTTTTTGCTTCCTCTACTGCCGGTTTTTCTAGAGGATTGGATCCCGGGCTCGAGGGGATTTCTATATAAGGACAGGCCGGAGGCAGGAAGCTTCCCGTCCTTACTACCATGACGGGGAAGTTTGCCATTATGTAGGCCGCTCTCGTAAAAATAGCTGGAGTGGGATGTCCCTCTGGATCAAGGGGCAAAATAGAGGCTGTGAGGCACTTCCCCCAAAATAGAAGTTCTGCATCGGAAGGGACCGTGTATCGGATAGCTTCAGGGTTTTCTCCAGCCGCAGAAAGGTTCGGTATCTTGCTAAGCTCGGTGTTGGCTATACATAATAAGAACATGACAAAAGCTCCTTTCAAAGATCGTTATACTGGGTGCTTAATTACTTCTTTTATCGATAAAAAGGCATTTCCTGCCAACGATACATTATATGGTCACCTTTGGACACAAGACCTCGCCAGGATTTTATTTATGTCGCCGGCCCTACAAGGCCGGAAGACGGCTTTATTTAAAAGAAGGGCGCCCGTATCGGAAATTATCGGGCGGGCTACTACCATATCAGTTTTGGGCTCATCAGCATTTACTAGCTTCATTAAGGTGAAGTTCACCTCTACGGTTGACACGATAAAGTTTTTGTTTGAATGCAAACAAACTCGTCTCTGCAACCACGCTAAAGACACAGAAAACAAATCTTATGAACCTTTTAGATGGT
>JAAYTM010000121.1 GCA_012518015.1 Synergistaceae bacterium | reverse complement strand
GTCAGAGGCGAAGTCTACATGACGAAAGAAGATTTTGCTTTGCTTAATCAAGCTCGAGAAGAAGAGGGAGAGCAGCCTTTCGCTAATCCTAGGAATGCGGCTGCGGGAAGTTTGAGGCAACTTGATCCTAGTGTGACGGCCAAGCGCCGGCTTCGTTTATTTGTATATCATGTAGTTAATCCGGAAAAGCACGGTCTTTCATCGCAATATCAAGCCCTTTCTTGGCTTCGAGAAAGAGGATTTCCAACTCAGGGGAACGAAAGACTTTGCAAGAGTTTTGACGAATTATGGGATTATATTGAGGAATGGCGAGAAAAGAGGCACTCACTTTCCCATGTTACTGATGGTGTGGTAATAAAAGTTGATGATTTGAGTACATATGAGCTTCTTGGTACGACAGCAAAATCCCCGAGGTGGCAAGTTGCCTTTAAGTATCCCGCCGAAGAACAGAGGACCCGTTTACTAAGGATAGAGATTTCAGTTGGAAGAACGGGCGTACTCACACCTGTTGCTATTTTAGAGCCGGTAAGGCTTTCAGGTACTGTTGTGCAACGCGCCAGCTTGCACAACGATGATGAGATAAAACGCCTTGATGTACGTGAGGGGGACTTCGTATATGTCCGTAAGGCGGGTGAGATAATACCAGAAGTGGTTCGTGTTGACTACAGTGCCAGAACTGGCCAGGAAAAGCCCTTTGTTATGCCAAAAAACTGTCCTGTTTGCGGGGCAGAGGTGATTAGGTTGGTAGACGAGGTGGCTCACCGTTGCCCAAATCGGTCTTGCCCTGCTCAGTTGAAGGAAAGTATTCGGCATTTTGCTTCTCGTGACGCCATGGATATAAAGGGTTTGGGTGAAAAGATTATAGAGCAATTAGTAGACAGGAAATTAGTCAGTGACTTTTCTGACTTATACAAGTTGACGAAGGAAGATTTGATGTCCTTGGATAGAATGGGGCCAAAGTCCTCTGAAAATTTGATCGCTGCAATAAATAATTCTAAGAATAGGCCACTTTCCAGGCTCATTTATGCCCTCGGCATCAGATACGTTGGCTTGAGGACTGCTGAGATTTTAGCTGAGAGGTTTAAAAGCATTGACGAATTGGCCAAGGCAACTACTGCCGAATTATCCAGCATTCCTGGGATAGGTCCCCAGATAGCCTCGTCAATTGTTGCATTTTTTAAGGACGAAAAGAACCTTGCCACTCTGAGAGAACTGGCTAAATGTGGCGTTAAAATGTCTGAGGAGGAAATAAAACGTGAGGTTGGTCCATGGGAGGGGTGGCGGATTGTTTTTACCGGAGAGCTTGAGAGGGCTTCAAGAAGCGAGGTTGAGGCGATAATAAAAAGTTTGGGAGCCATTCCTGCCAGCTCGGTTAGCAAAAATGTGACCATGGTAGTGGTAGGCAGTAATCCCGGGAGCAAACTGGCCGCAGCTCAAAGGCTAGGTGTTAAAATTGTTGATGAGCAAGCTTTCTGGAATTTGGTCGATGAAGCTAGGTCAAAAAAAGGAAATAGGAAGTAAAAAATAGTCAGATTAGGAGGTTGAGTCTATGGACATTACGCCAGAAGAACTAGTTGAAGAAGTAAGGCGCATGGCACGATTAGCTATGATCGAATTAAACAAAGAAGAGACGAAACAAATAGCAGAACAATTCAAAAGTATATTAGACCAACTTCAAACTTTACGGGAACTGGATACAAGTGATATAAACCCCTTTCCATTGGAGGACAGAGATCCAACACCATGGCGTAGTGATGAAGTAGTATTATGGAATCGCTATAACGAGGTTCTTTCGCAAGCTCCCGCGTCTGAAGATGGTTACTTTAAAGTGCCACAAATAGTGAGGGACGATCGAAATGAAGAATAGCAAGTTTTTGAAATTCTCAGCCTTTGATTTGATGTCAGGATACAGCAAAGGGGAGTTTATCGTTTCCGATGTGATAGAGACGGTGTTGGAATACATAGAGATAAACGAAAGAAATTTAAATGCATTGATAACCCCAATGTACGAAGAAGCCCGCTCGAGGGCATGGATGCTTGACGCTGCTTTGGCAAGGGGCGAAGATCTGGGACCGTTGTTCGGAGTTCCTGTAGTGATAAAGGATAATATTACGACTGATGGAGTACGAACGACTTGTGGCAGCAGAATGCTCGAGAATTGGATTCCCCCCTTCAGTGCCCATGTTGTAAGATGCTTAGAACGAGCTGGAGCCGTGGTGATCGGCAAGGCCAACATGGATGAGTTTGCCATGGGAAGTTCTACCGAGTATTCCGCCTTTGGACCAACACTTAATCCTTGGGATTTATCAAAGGTTCCGGGAGGAAGCTCTGGTGGAAGCGCGGCATCGGTTGCCGCAGGTTATGCTCCCATAGCTTTGGGAAGCGATACAGGGGGATCTATAAGACAACCTGCTGCCTTTTGTGGAGTATATGGATTAAAACCTACCTATGGTTTGGTCAGCAGATACGGCTTGGTGGCCTTCGCCTCTTCCTTGGACCAAATTGGTCCCTTTGCGCGAGACCTGAAGGATTTAGCCTTAGTTCTACAAATAATTTCGGAGCCGGATGATTGCGATGCGACCTGCGTCAGAAAAGAAAGACCAAACTATTTGGAATTTTTGAATGAAAGCTCCCTTGAAGGGTTCAAAGTTGGTTATTTGTCTGACTACAAATCACTGGAAATAGATGAGGAAGTTAAAAAGGCTGTTACTGAGGCCTTGAAAATATGCCAGGATGCAGGGGCAGAAATAATCGAGGTTGAACTACCAATCTCAGCGCGATATGGACTTCCTTGCTATTACACTATAGCGCCAGCTGAGGCGAGCTCGAGTTTAGCCCGTTTTGACGGGGTTCGATACGGTTTTTCCGTAGAAGCCGAAGATTTGCAAGAGCTCTACCAAAAAAGTCGCGGGGGCGGGTTTGGCCCTGAGGTAAAACGAAGGATACTCATAGGCACTTTTGTCTTAAGTTCAAGCGGTTATGAAACTTATTATTTACAAGCCCAAAAAGCGAGACAGCTTGTCGTTAAGGAGTTTGATGAAGTTTTCCTCAAGGCTGACGTCCTGTTACTTCCTGCCACACCGACGTTGCCCTTTAAGCGCGGAGAAAAGATACTGGACCCGGTAAAGGTTTATATGGCTGACCTTTTTACCATTCCGGTAAACCTTGCCGGTTTGCCAGGTTTGTCCATGAAGGTGTCTTCCAGCTCTTCAGGCTTACCAGTAGGGATTCAGCTTGTGAGCAAGAAATTTTGCGAAGGCGATATACTAAAAACGGCCTCTATTATAGAACGAGCTGTGGGCCCGGCTACAACTATCATGGGAGGCGATCGAAAATGAACGAATTTATTCCCGTCATAGGACTTGAAATACACGTACAATTGGCCACGAAATCTAAGATGTTTTGTTCATGTTCGACAGACTATATAGGGGTTAAGCCTAACAGCCATGTATGTCCTATTTGCTTGGGCTTGCCTGGTTCACTTCCCATGATCAACGAGAAAGCCATCATGTACGCCATTCGGACCGCCTTGGCAATGCGATGCAAGGTTAATACTCGTACGATTTTTCATCGAAAGCATTACTTTTACCCGGACCTTCCAAAGGCTTATCAAATTAGTCAATACGATTTACCACTTGCTGTAGACGGTTGCCTGGAAGTAAGCGACGATGATGGCAAAACGCAAAGGATCAGAATACAAAGGCTACATCTGGAGGAGGATGCGGGAAAATTAGTGCACTCTACCGCAAGCGGGAGGTTAATGGGTGCAGAATACTCCTTAGTTGACTGTAACAGGGCAGGCGTTCCTTTGATGGAAATAGTTACACATCCCGACATAGCTTCCGCGAAACAGGCAAGGGAATTTGTATCTAGATTACGCCAATTAGTTAGATACCTAGGTGTTTCAGATGGGGATATGGAGGCGGGCTCCTTGAGGGTTGACGCTAACATTTCTATCATGGAGCCTGGATGCGAATACGGCGAAAAAGTTGAAGTCAAAAACATGAACTCATTACGAGCCCTGGAGCGCGCACTTGAGTACGAATATGAAAGGCAAAAAGAGGCTAAAAAGGAAGGTAAAGCCATAGTTAGCGAGACCAGGCATTGGGACGATGGCTCAAATATCACCATATCAAGCAGAAGCAAAGAAGAGGCCGAGGATTATCGCTACTTCCCTGATCCAGATCTTCCGCCGCTAGTAGTGGACGAGCGTGTCATTGTTCAATTGTGTAAGGGGCTGCCCGAATTACCGTGGGAGGTGCTGGGCAGATTCATGAGTGATTACGGTTTGTCCTCAGACGAAGCAGAGGTTCTTACCGAGCGAAGGGATGTGGCCCTTTTAATGGATGAGCTCGTTAAAGAAGGGGCATCAATCAAAGTGGCATCTAATTGGATAAGGACGGAGATTTTGAGGGTGTTGAACGAAAGAGGCATTTCCGCTGAAGATCTCCCAGTGCAGACCAGCGAAATTGCAGGACTTCTTTTGCTGGTTGATAGGGGCGACCTTTCAACGACGGCTGCAAAAGAAGTTTTTAACTTAATGTTGGAAAAGTCGATAAATGTCGAAGAAGCCGTCAAGATCCTGGGACTTAGCACTGGCAAGCTGACCGGTCCTGAATTGGAAGCCGTGATTGACAAAGTCTTATCGGAGAATTCTGACGTCGTCGAGGAAATCAGGGCAGGTAAGGACAAAAAAGGGAAAAAGATAAAATTCTTGCAAGGCATCGTAATGCGAGAGACTAAAGGTCAGGCAGATCCAAAAGAGGTACAATCGTTTATCATGAGCAAGATTTAAATTAAGGGGGTAGGACGATGGGAGCGCGTAAGCCTGAAGACACAAGAACAATTGCTATAGCCGCTCATGGAGGTGCAGGAAAAACATCTTTGGTCGAGGCCATGCTTTATGACGTGAATGTAATTAGTCGCATGGGAAGGATCGAAGAGGGCAATACGGTAAGTGATTTTGATCCGGAAGAACAAAAAAGACAAATCTCGATTAATACGTCTATTGTAACATTCGACTATAAGGATAAAACTTTTTTTATTCTTGATACCCCTGGTTATGCGGATTTCGTTGGAGATTTGCGCTCCGGGATGAGGGTAGCTGATTCGGCGGTTATCCTTATAAGTGGCGTTGATGGCGTAGAAGTGCAGACAGAAAAGGCCTTCGATTTTGCTGATGACTTTTCCATTCCCGTCGTTTTTTTCGTTAACAAGCTGGACAGGGACAACTCAGATTACAACGCAATATTAAAGGAAATACGGCAAGTTCTAACCGATAGGGCCATTTCTTTGTATTTACCAATTGGCAAAGAAAGTAATTTTAAAGGCGTGGTCAACGTCTTGACCGGGAAGGCATATCTCTACAAAGGGGACGGAAGCAAGGATTACGAGGAAACATCTTTTCCTGCCGAGTTAGAGGAGGAGCTGGCATTAGAAAGAGAGGCGTTGATAGAAAGAATTGTCGAAGTTGACGACGATTTAATGATGCGTTATCTGGAAGGAGAAGAGCTAAAAGAGGAAGAGCTTATTGTCGCCCTAAAAAAAGCGATACTTGATAGAATCGTGATGCCTGTATTGCCTGGCTCGGCTATTGCAAACGTTGGAATTTTTCAGCTTTTGGATGTTATGAGCGATGTTTTGCCATCTCCGCTGGATATGTTTCCAAGAAAGGCGATAGATGCAGAAGGAGAAGAGGTCGAGGTAAAGCCGGATCCTGACGGAAAATTTAGTTCTCTTTGCTTCAAGGTCATGGTTGATCCTTACGTTGGCAAACTTTCTTTTGTACGAGTGTTTTCGGGGACATTAACTTTGGATCAATCCGTGTATGTTGTCAATAAGAAGACTGAAGAACGGATAGGCTCTTTGAGGTTTATGAGAGGCAAGGATGGAAAGGACGTAAAGGAAATCACCGTTGGCGACATCGCGGCGATACCGAAACTTCAGACCGCCACGGTTGGGGATACCATAGCAGTTAAAGGCGTGGATTTCGTGTTTCCCCCAATTCAATTCCCCGATCCCGTATATAGCTTAGCCATTGTCCCTAAAAGCAGGGCTGACGAAGACAAGCTGTCTAATGCAATCCACAGGATACTTGAGGAAGATCCGACGTTGCGCTACGAGAAAAACGCGGAGACAGGCGATCACCTTTTGTCCGGGATGGGAGACCTGCATTTAGATATAGTGTTATCACGCATTAAAGAGCGATATGGCGTTGAACTTGAAACCCGTTTACCTAAGGTTCCCTATAGGGAGACCATTAGAAAACCCGCCAAGGCTCAAGGTAGGTATAAAAAGCAGACAGGAGGCAGGGGGCAGTACGGTGATGTATGGCTTGAATTGCAACCGCTGGAGCGAGGAGCGGGAGTGGAATTCGAGGATCGAATCGTTGGTGGAGTTGTGCCTAAGCAATATGTCCCTGCCGTCGAAAAGGGCTTAAGAGAGGCAGCTCAAAAGGGAGTGCTTGCAGGTTATCCAGCCATAGATTTTAAGGCAATACTTTACGATGGGTCCTATCATGAAGTGGATTCCTCCGAAATGGCCTTCAAGATAGCTGCTTCCATGGGCTTTAAGAAATGTTTTGTGGAAGCATCTCCTGTATTACTAGAACCTATAATGAACGTGGAGGTTGTGGTGCCAGAGGAATATCTGGGAGATGTAATGGGCGACTTGAATTCTAGACGAGGAAGGATCATGGGAATAGAAGGCAGAGGGAGGTTCCAAGTCGTTAAGGCTCAGGTTCCCCTGGCCGAGATGTTCAGGTATGCCATCGTGCTGCGTTCCATGACTTCAGGCCGCGGCAATTTTTCCATGGAGTTTTCCCATTATGAAGAGGTTCCTCAGGATCTGGCTAAAAAGATTATCGCTCAAGTGCAAGCTGAAGGAGAAGGAGAAGCAGCCTCTGGCAAATAGCATCCATATTGGTTGTCACTGAATCGTTGACCAAACAAAGGTAATAGTAAGCGGGAGAGTAACTAACTCCCGCTTACTATTACACTATATAGGATATAGGGCTAAAAAGAAGCTTTTTGTTTTTCTCTGCTCCTTAAAGCTCCCCTAGTATCTTTAACAAACCTGATAATGTGTTAAGCTCTTTAGGAGGAAGCACGGTCTTGTTTTGTTCTAATATGCTGCCTGATAGGTTTGTCACGTGGCCATATCGTTCGTGCCACCCAGTTATGGGCACGACAATGTCAGTATTTATATCACCGTGAGCTTTTGAGGTTAAAAGTGCGCATTTTATAACCCCATTAACTGATCTAATTAACTCTATTGTCGATTGATCGGGTTCTATGGCGAGGAGTTGGGTTGTCTTACCTTCCTTTATCATGCTCATGTTGTCAATTGCAGGAGTTAAGAGATCGCCTAATATACGCAGGGCACCTTCAGTGTTGGCTCCGCGGTAAAGTGGCAAATAAAGACACTCGTCAAGCTTGATGCATAGATTAATCAGCGCCAGGGATGAGGTTGTGCTGGAAGCTACTTTGGGTCCCACGAGCGTGATTGGACGTTTAGCCGCAGCAAGGGTATTTTTGGCCAAAACAATATTTTCTTCATTAATTCCGGTGAACTTGGAAGCGCTTTGAATCAAGCCGGTCCCCGAAAGAGCATCAAATAACGGCGCAAGTTCCACAGCATTGGTCTTTAATAATATTGTAGAGCCCTTATCGAGCAACCCCGGGGTGCTGCCCGAATATATGACCTTTAGATCACCTTCCCTGACCCTTTTACGCAACATGGAAGAGATGAGGGGAAGGTCCTCATCCAGGTTTTCATCAATCACAAAGGCTACATCAGCCTCGTAAAGTTGCCCAAGGGTGCCTCTTTTTAAGCCCTTGTCGTTGGCTTCTGCTAAGAAAGTCCTAAAATCGTCAACTTCTTTTACTGATACTAGGGCGTTAGGCG
>JAAYTM010000006.1 GCA_012518015.1 Synergistaceae bacterium | reverse complement strand
TTAAAAGCGGACTTTATTCCCGTTTCGCTGGGACCAAATATATTGCGGACAAATACTGCGGCGGTAGCGGGATTGTCCTATATAATCTTGAGTGCCGAGGGTGTTTCATCTTGCGATCATTAGAGGACGTAAAGGTAAGAATTAAATGTTTAGGATGTCGTACTAACATATACGAAGCCGAAGCTATAGCAGACTCCTTCAGGAATGAGGGAGCCATCATTGCTAACGGCGATGAATTTGACGTTGGCGTGCTGGTGAGCTGTGCGGTAACAAAGACGGCGGAGAAAAAGTGCAGGCAGGCATTGCGGCGCATGCAAAGGAAATCCCCTCAAGCAATTACGGTTTTATGTGGTTGTTATGTGCAGGGAAGACCCGATGAAGATCTGCTTCACTTGGGCGCAGACCTTTACGTAGGAAATAGATTAAAGGCCGAGCTGACGAACATTGTAGCTAACATGATTAAAGGAAGGATAAAAAAGCCTTTAATTTTAAAAACGGATGTACTGCACGATGAAAGGTGGGATTCCCTGAGGCTATCAAAAGTTAGCTTTCATACAAGATCTTTCGTTAAGGTACAGGACGGATGCGATTCCTTTTGTTCTTATTGCATAGTGCCTTTTTTGAGAGGACGTCCTATCAGCAGGGATATGCAAGAGGTTATCGATGAAGTCGAACGTCTAGTTAGCCAAGGGTGCAAAGAAGTCGTGTTGACGGGGGTGCATCTTGGGCTTTATGGCAGCGGGTGTGATTTTGACCTTGGAGACTTGGTTAAATCGCTTGCCAAAATAAAGGGGTTGAAAAGGCTGCGCTTTGGTTCGATAGAACCTCTGGCCCTGGATGACAAATTACTGCGCCTTTTAGCGGAAAGCGAGATCTTCTGCCGTCACCTCCATATTCCTCTTCAAAGTGGCGATGATGGTATTCTTGGTCTCATGAGGAGGGGTTATAAAGCCAAGGACTTCGCGAACATCATTGAAAATGTGCGATGTTATCTTGGAGATGATGTACACGTAAGTACCGATATCATAGTAGGGTTTCCGGGAGAAAGCGAAAGGGCTTTTGAAAACACTTTGACTTTAATCGATAATTTAGGAATAGGGAGGGTTCATGTCTTTCCTTTTTCACCTCGCAAGGGAACGAAGGCTTACTCCATGCCCGAAAGGCTAGACAAGCGCGAGCTCGAGTCAAGAATGGACAGGGCAATTAATCTTGGAAGGAAACTTTTACAAAGGTTTGCTCGTAGGTGGGTGGGACAAAGCATTGAAATCTTGGTTGAACATTGTGATGGAGCAAGAGTTAAAGGTCTTTCAAGGCATTACCTGGAAGTGGAGGCTGACATAGATCGAAGGCCAAAAGAGCCGCGAGGATGTCTTGAAGGGCAAATTGTGGGTCTTGAACGTCAAATTTATGTAACGAAAGCCGAGCATGGCATCTTGCATGGCGTTTCATCTGAGACTTAAGGTTAGCAGACTAAAGGGGGAGTTTGATGTGAATAAGGACATTTTATCTAAATACGTTACGGAGAACGCGAACATTCCTTGGGGAACCCGCAATGCAGAGAGAGTTTTATCTGCTTTGCTTGTAGCAGACAACTTTTGGGATATAGTTTCTTTTAGTTGCGAACCCTTGCCAGCAGTGGCAGAAGCTTTAAAGCTACTTGCTGATAGAGGTCTGATAGAATTTACCGACCAGGGTGTCTTATTAACCCAAAAAGGGCGCATGTTCATTGAAGAAGAGGGCGTTTTTCCTTTACATTTTCATACATGTCCTCGTTGTGACGGCAAAACAGTAGTAATAGATGAGTTTAGGGAAGCCTTTGATGAGTTTTTAAGGATCCAAATCGACAGACCGGAGGCAATTAGGGAATTCGATCAAGGTTACGTTACCCCGGAAACGACATTTGCCCGCATAGCGTTAGCGGACAGTAGGGGCGATTTGAGGGGTAAGGAAGTTGTAGTATTGGGTGACGATGATTTAGTTGGAGTTGCCTTAGGCCTCACAGGTTTGGTTAAAAGTGTTGTGGTGCTTGAATTGGATGAGCGTCTCGTTGCCTTCGAGCAAAGAATTGCTACGGAGCTTGGTCTTTCATTGCAGGTTATCAGACATGACTTAAGAAAGCCGCTAACAAAGGAATTGCTCAGTAAGTTTGATGTATTTTTCTGTGATCCACCCGAAACTATTGAGGCCTTTGATGCCTTTGTCGGCAGAGGGATTATCGCATTAAAGGGTGAGGGATGCGCTGGCTATTTTGGCATCACCCATGTGGAAAGCTCCTATTATAAGTGGCGCTTGCTTGAAATGAAACTACTTCAAAGAGGGCTGGTCATCACAGATATCATTCATGATTTTAACGTTTATATGAATTGGGAATACGTTGATGAAATGCTGGCGTGGGATTTAGCGCCCATTAAGCAACCCCCTATTCGAAATTGGTATAAATCCTCGATGGTAAGGGTCGAGATGGTGGAGAAACTTGAGATACCTAACGAGGATTTGACCAATCGCGATATATATAACGATCCAGAAAGCTCAACTACATAGCGAAACGTGACTGTTGGAAAGAGGAGTTGACCCTACATGGAGAGTATCCCCGTGGGAATCGATGTGGGTACGCGACATTCAATCCTGGCCATTATCGATGACCATATAGGACCAAGGGTCATCAAGAATCGATGGGGAAATGAGAAAACTTCTTCCTTCGTTGGCTATCGTCACGGTAGATTATGTGCGGCGGAAGATGCCCTTCCTGCAGTTTTTACTTACCCTGGTGGCTCTTGCGTAAGCGTAAAGCGTCATATCGGTGCTTCGCAAAAGCTACGACTTGGGGGCAGGACCTTTGTAGCCGAGGAACTTCTTCAGGTTCTTTTGCTTTACCTAAGAGAAGATGCTGAGGCCTATTTGCAAGCAGTTGTAAGGGAATGCTTTATCGCTGTTCCTTCCTGCTTTGATTTCAAACAAAGGGATATGGTAAAAAGTGCAGCCCAAAAAGCTGGATTTCGTGGTGTCAAATTGATAAATGAACCCACGGCTGCCGCTATGGCGGTGAGCCTAGAAGGAAACGTGCTGGTGTTTGATTTCGGTGCCGGCGCTGTTGATATATCGGCCGTTGAAAAGAAAAGCGATCTTTGTCATGTGCTTGAAAGTATCGGATCGACCAAGTTTGGAGGTATGGATCTAGATAAAGAAATAGCTCTTCATATATGGAAATTAATGGGAGAAAGAGGAGATCCTAGTGAGGATCCAAGATGGCCTTTACTCTTAATGGAGGCTGAAGCGATCAAGGAATCATTGTCCTTTACAAATGTGGTGAATTGGTGGCCAAGGGCTTGCGGGTTTATTCTCCATAGAAACAAACCATTAGCAATATATCGTGAAGAAATAGAAAGCTTGATCGCTGCATTTATCTTGCCTGTTTTAGATCTGGCAAAAAGGATATGGGATAGATATAATTGCCAGATACTTCTTTTGGCAGGAGGTTCTGCGCGGATGCCATTAGTGCGTCGGTTGTTGGCTGAAGCAATAGCTGAACCGGAAAAAGTGCAAATTTGTCCCGATGAGGCCATCGCTGTGGGAGCTGCTGTCTTAGCCGGGAAGCGAGGAAAGCTTTTTATAGATGTATTGTCCTGTGATTTAGCCATTAGCACGACCGATGGCGGGATTTCTGTGATCGCTTCGAAGGGCACGCCGCTGCCCATTAAGTTGGCAAAGCGGTTTATGGTGGTTGGGTCGGGCTCGGTTGAAGCGAAGGTTTTGCAGCTCAAAAGCGATGAGTCTGGATCAAGAGTAGAAACACTGTCTACTTTAGTTATCAAAGGGACAAGATCAGGGGATGTGGTGAAAGTGATTTTCCTTGTTGATGGTAGTGGGCTTTTAAGAATCGATGTGGCGAATGAAAAAGGGAATTTGTATCTAAGCCAGGATGTCGAAATTCCCAATTTTCCTTCCCGCGATTATTATTTCAAAGAGCGAAAGCATAAAATTGAGGAACTCGAGAGAAAGTTGGCTCTCTTCTCATATCTCTTCGATCCCCCTTTGGAAAAGAAAATAACCGAACTTTTTAACAGCGTTAGATGTCTCCAAAGTGCGGAAGAAGACCTGTGGCAAGATGCCTTGGCGGTTTTGGAATCAACCGTAAACAGGATTGCCCAGGTGGTGAAAAATAAGTGAAGTCGCTTGAAATGAGCTATAAGCTTTTAGATTTACAACCTGGCGTTTGCTTTGCTGACGTTAAAAAAGCGTTCCGCAAGAAAGCGCTTCTGTGCCATCCCGATATTGCAGGGGAGGAATACTCTTTTCAATTTCAACAG
Organism: Synergistaceae bacterium; assembly: GCA_012518015.1. Classification (GTDB taxonomy): domain Bacteria; phylum Synergistota; class Synergistia; order Synergistales; family Acetomicrobiaceae; genus Acetomicrobium. The sequence goes on along the minus strand of JAAYTM010000006.1, from coordinate 1,018 downwards.
ATTAATGAGGCTTATCTTGCTTTGAAAAATGCCTTGCTCAATAAATCGGCAGTTAAGAGTCCCGCAAAAAGTCATACTAAAACTAGTGGTGATACAAAAGATCTTTTGATAAAAAAAGAGATAGAAAACATACTAAAGGAAGCCCAAGAATATCTATCGGCGCTTGTAAAAACAGTGGGTGATGACTGTAAAATAAAATTATCTGATATTCTTTTACGCTTACAAAGCAGACATCCCGAGGTGAGGTTTATAGCAGCTGATCACTTAAGAAGGTTGGAATGGGAAGAAAGTTACATGGATGAACTGATGAAAACGATACCAAAGATCCTATTTGATGATGCTATGCTCGATGTCATGCTTGATTTTCTGAGCAAAGCTCCTCGGCATTGCCAAAAAAAGATAATCCCACTGGTCTCAACTAGCGTTAAAAATCTCGGTGAGAGAGCGTGTATTAAACTTTTATATTGGGGTAAGCAGGCAGGTTGGAGCGTGAAGGCATTGATGCCTCTTTTATCCCATCCTTCAAGTCGAGTTGTTTCGCTTGCCCTATCCATGTTACCATCGATTGATGAAGTTCCTTTGACGGTTGTGTTATCCCTCATTAAAGTGAAGGACGAGGAGGTGTTGATACCTTTACTCAAGAAATTAAAGGGGAACAGATATTTATGTTGTTTGCAGGGAAAAGTAAGAGAACTTGCCGAAGATCATCCCTCGTTAAATGTTCGCGCATGGGCAAGTTGGCTTGTACGAGACATGAATGTAGGGTAAAATAGATTAAAAGGTTTTGGAGGAATGGCGTGTGGTTAGTAATTGCGTCTTTTGCAAGATCATAAATGGCGATATAAAAAGTGACGTTGTATACGAAACGGAAGATGTTTTAGCAATTAGGGATGTAGCACCACAAGCACCTCATCATTACTTGATAATCCCAAAATTACACATACCAACCTCTCAAGACGTAAGAGATCCTTCCATCTGGGCTAATCTCATGGAAGTTTTAACAATAGTAGCACAGCGG
>JAAYTM010000120.1 GCA_012518015.1 Synergistaceae bacterium | reverse complement strand
TCGTGACCGGCCATTATTCCATTCCCGAAACGGACATAGGCCTTCAAGCTTACGCAGCATCAGGCGTGGCATCTTGCCATGAAAGCACGAGAAAAGAAGATGCCCTGGCCAGAATGCGCCTGGGCATGTACAACAAGATGCGAGAGGGATCGGCCTGGCAGGACATAAAGGCCACCGTAAAAAGCATCACAGAAACAGGGGCAGACGACAGGAGGGCTTTGCTAGTTACCGACGACACTCATCCTCACACCATTTTGACGTTAGGGCACATGAACCATGTGGTGAAAAGGGCCATAGAAGAAGGATTGAATCCCATAAGCGCCATACAAATGGCCACGATAAATACGGCAGAGTGTTTTAAGGTAAGTCATGAGATCGGAGCCATAGCGCCGGGAAGGTGCGCCGACATACTTTTTGTGAGGGATTTGGCGGACTTTGTCCCTGAGATCGTAATGAGCGATGGCAAGATCGTCGCCAAGGAAGGAAAATTAACGGAAAGCCTTAAAACTCCCAAATATCCGGATTGGGCGCTTAACACCGTACACCTTAGAAAAGAACTGACGGGGACAGATTTCGAAGTTAAATATTTTGGGGCTGACAGGGAAGCGACAGTAAGGGTAATCCAAGTGATAGAAGCTAAGACCAATACGCTGCACAAGACGGCGAAGCTCTTGGTCCATGACCAAACAATCCCGGCCAACCCTGCCCAAGACGTGGCAAAAGTCGCGGTCATAGAACGCCACGGCGGGCCTGGAAACATGGGAATCGGCTTCGTTCAAGGATTTGGCTTAAAGCGAGGGGCAGTGGCTTCCACCGTAGCACATGACAGCCACAATCTCTTGATTATGGGAACAAATGACCCCGATATGGCTTATGCGGGCAACGTGTTGCACGAATGTGGCGGAGGCATGGTCGCCGTGTGCGACGGCAAGGTGCTGGCTTTGGTAAAGCTGCCTATAGCAGGTTTAATGTCGAATGAACCCGTAGAAGATGTCGATGCTCAAGTAAAGGCCTTAGACGAAGCATGGCGACAGCTAGGATGTTCTATCGAATCTCCTTTTATGACCATGGCACTGCTTTCCCTGCCGGTTTTACCGGAACTACGAATAACCAATAGAGGGTTGGTCGATACTTTAAACTTTAACTTCGTCGATCTTTTCAAAGGCCTATGATGCCTTTGTATTTTGAAAAACATAATCTAAAAATCCCCTAACGGAAGAAAGTATGTTTTCTTCCTCACGGATCTTGATATCTTTGGGTAGGTTAGAAAAATCGGCCAAAAGCGGATCTTTCTGAAGCAGGTATTCAGTCACGTTTTCTGGCATAATGGTCACGCCTTCGCATTTTGATATGTAGTCTCGTATAAGGGCATCCCATAGCAAAAGCTGTTTTTCTCCCAAGTCGAGGAATTTTAAAACTTCAGTGGTATAGCCAAAGTGAGCGTAGCACAAGACATCTGCCTTTAAACTTTTTAACTTTCTTATGCTTGAAAGAGCGCTTTGTAAATAAAACTTGAGTGGCGTGGCAGGACGCAATATGAAGGTACCGTTATCGGGGCCTGGATAGGCAAATCCCCTTTTGTAATAAGTGCCTGCAGCCTCGCCCACAAAGAGCAAATTTGATTCCGCCTCATACAGGAATGAATAATGATGAGAGGCATGTCCGGGCGTTTCTATCTTTTTGATGCCTTCCAAACTTGCCTCGTCGGGCAGAAACGAGCTCTCCTCTGCTGGAATCGGCCTGCCGTAAGCTAATGCAACGTCCCCCAAGACTTCTACGCTGGATTCCCACAAGCGCTTAGGATTCAAAAGGTGCT
>JAAYTM010000001.1 GCA_012518015.1 Synergistaceae bacterium | reverse complement strand
GCATGTCAACACGAGTGCTTTGACCGCTATAGCAAACGACTATAGTTACAATGACGTCTTTGTCAGGCAAGTTGAGGCCTTCGGAAGGCCCAAGGACGTGTTGATTGGAATTTCTACGAGCGGCAAGAGCGAAAACATCCTGAGAGCCCTCGCTTTAGCCAAAGAAAAGAGTTTAAAGACGATCGGCTTTACCGGAATGAACGTGGCTAACATGAGACCTTTGTGTGATGTGCTTTTAAGTGTTCCATCTGAAGACACGCCAAGGATACAGGAAGTTCATATGTTGTGGGGGCACATAATTTGTGGCTTGACGGAGGGCGAACTTTTCGATGGCAAATAACGAAAGATTGGCCGTCATTCTTGCTGGCGGGTTGGGTACGCGCCTAAGAGGGGTTGTTTCAAACGTTCCTAAGGCATTAGCACCCGTAGCCGGAAAGCCTTTCTTAGATTGGCTCCTGACTATGCTCAGACGCAAGGGTGTTGATAGAGTATTGTTGCTTTTAGGGTATGGCGCCGAAAAGATCATGGCTTTTGTCGGAGATGGAGATAAATGGAATGTTAAGGTGGCCTATAGCTTGGAAGAAGAACTTTTAGATAAGGCGGGAGCCTTGCGAAATGCATTGCCGCTTATAGACGAACGGAGTTTCTTTTTTTTGAACGGAGATACCTTGTTGGATTTGGATTATGACGAAATGTTAAGTTTTCACTTAAGCAAAAAGGCCAAACTTACCATAGCCGTCAGGCCGTGGAAGGACCTTTCACGCGTTGATCCGGTCAAAGTGGACAAAAATTCCAAGGTGATTTCCTTTGCAGAAAAAAATATCCCTCCCGAAAGCGATGGCTTCTGGTTAATTAATGGCGGCGTCTACATCGTTGAAAGAGAGATAGTGGAAGAACTTCCCTTGAAGCGTTTATCATGGGAGGCAGCGGTGATCCCTAAATTGGTAGAAAATGGGGTCGTTTACGCCTACAAATCAAATGGTTACTTCATAGACATAGGCGTTCCTGAAGATTATTTTAGGGCACAAAAGGAAATCCCCGAAATTCTACGTTTTTAGGAGGTTATTTTGTTGAAAAAAGCTTTTATAACGGGAATCGGTGGATTTATAGGATCACATCTCGCTAAACATATGGCCAAGGCGGGCTATGAGGTTTATGGTTCATATTTTCGCCCAACTTCTGACATGAAAAATGTGCTCCCCTTTGCCGCAAAGGTCTATAACGTAGACGTAAGGTATAAGCCTCATTTAAAGGAAGCCTTGGCCGAAGTTAGACCCGATGTTATATATCATTTGGCCGCTCAAAGCTATCCGATGGAATCCTTCAGAGAACCATCCTATACGATGGAGACCAATGTCATGGGGACACTTAATTTGTTTGAGTCTATCATAGAGTTAGAGTTAAAGTCTTCAAGGATAATGCTGGCTTCCTCTACAGCTGCTTATGGCTTCATCGATCCCTCGGAAACTCCCGTTACCGAGGAGCAACCCTTTAGGCCGGCTCATGTATACGGTGTTTCAAAAGCCGCCCAAGATTTGCTCGGGTTTACTTATTTTAGCACTTATGGTCTTGATATAATAAGGCTTCGCATTGGTAATTGCGTAGGCCCTGGCAGGAAAGGCGAAGTCGTATCGGATTTTACTTACAGGAGGGCTAAAATTGAGCTAGGCATTACGGAACCAATCTTTCGCGTCGGAAACCTTCATACAAAAAGGGCGTTTCTTGACGTGAGGGATGCCGTTGAATCTTTCTCGTTACTAGAGGAAAAGGGCAAAAGTGGCGAGGCATACAACGTATCTGGAGAAAATCCTTGCTCCATAGAGGAATTGCTAAGTATGGTATTAAAAACTTGCCCGGTAGAGGTGGATGTAGTCGTTGATCAAAGCCTGGTTAGAGAAAAAGATGAACCTATTTACTGGAACGATTTAAGCAAGCTTAAAAGAGAAACAGGTTTCGTTCAAAAAATTCCTTTAGAAAAAACCGTTGAAGACATGATTAAGTGGTGGGTAGATAACTTAAAAGAAAGCAGAGGGTTAGGACAATGTTTGTAGATATTGATGGTGAAAGGCGTGATGTGAAAGAGCTCGTCATAGAAGCTTTGGAAGAGACTAAAAAATATATTCCCGTTGTCGTGCAAGGAGTGGATTTGGTCGCGGAAAAGCTGGAAAATGAAGAGACGCAAGAGGCGTTAATGCTCATGTCTAAACTGATGGAAGGCATTAGCTGGGTTATGAGAGTCATTCAAAATAGCATATTGTTACTAGGGCTCAAAGGTGAAAATTTTGCCGATGGCAACTTGCTGGAGGTTAGCCAAGCGTTGACCCATTCTCTTGAGGACGCAATGCCTTGTTTGCAGGAAGGCAAGTTTTTTGAGTTGGCATTTCGTCTGAGAGAAGAAATCTTGCCTAGATTCAGAGATATAAAACCTTACGTGGATGAATTACACGATATAGCCATCAAGGGGGAGTAAATCCTTGAATGCTGCCGTTTTTTTGGATCGAGATGGCACTTTGATTAAGGAAGTGGGATATCTTTCTTCCCTGTCGCAAATCGAGATATTGCCGAATGTTCCCGAGGGGTTAAAGCTGCTAAAGTCACTGGGATATTTTTTGATCGTGGTCACGAATCAAAGCGGGGTAGCACGAGGGTTTTTTAGTGAATCCTTCGTATTGCAGGTTCACTCTGTCCTTCGGGAAATGCTGGCCCAAAAGTGCGTTCAAATAGACGCTTTTTATTATTGTCCGCATCATCCCACGGAAGGCTTTCCGCCTTACGATATTGACTGTGAATGCAGGAAGCCAAAAACTGGAATGCTGAAGGAAGCCGCGAGAGCGTGTAACATAGATATTTCGAGATCATGGGTGATTGGAGATTCTTTGGTAGATATGCAGCTTGCGCGAAATGCAGGCTGTAGAGGTGTGTTACTTGGAACCGGTCATGGGCGTATGATTGAACAAAATATCGTCCATGAACCGCCGTTTTTTTACGCTGTAAAAGACGATCTTTTGGAAGCAGCTAACTATATAGCCTCAAATAACGCCAGGGCCTAAGATATATTTGAGACAAAATCAAAAGAAAAGTTTTTCTAAATAGTGGGGAGGCCGCGTCTTTTGTCATTGAGAAGGGGCTTAATGTGGTTTGTAGGGTTGACGATATTCGTAGGTATTTTGGTCATACATTACACGAGTGATAGCGAGACTTGGCGCTTATTGATGCAAGCAAGATATTTAGGAGTTGCCATGGCCTTGATTTTAGCGGCTCTGGGCTGGGTATTTGACGCACTCCGCATACAGGTCATAGCTGAGATAATGGAAGAACGTGTACCCTTTAAAACCGCCCTTTCATTGGTTTTTTTGAATGCCTTTGGTTCTGCTATTACACCCTTTCAAAGTGGGGGAGGCCCGATCTTAATATATGTTCTTCGCAATAACGGCGTTCCCATTGGCAAGGGACTGGCCCTGGCTTTAACTAGGACGGTTGTGACTGTCGTCGTGTTGGGAGTTTTCGTTCCCTTGTCATTGCTTTTTGTTCCAGATGTATTCAAAGAAAGTGTTGCCATGATGGGTGTATTTTTATATGCAACAATTTTTGCCCTTTTATTTGGCATTTTGGTCATTGTGAGCATTGTAAAATCTGATCTTATTAAACATTTAGTAAAAGTGGTGACGTTACGGATGGACCGACTTGACGTCTTTAACTTGCGCGTATTTTCAATAGTGCGTTTCTTTAATAAACAAATAGATCTCTACGCACAGAATATGAAATTGCTCTTTACTGGTGGAATTTTCAGGTTTGCCTTGTTAGTATTTTTAACACTTGCCTATCTTTTTTCTGCCATTTTTGTTTTACCCGTTCTTGCTTGGGCTCTTGGGATAGGCATATCCATTAAAAAAGCTATTTTGATCCAAGGTCTTTTCTTTTTTGTTTTGTATTTTGTTCCTACTCCCGGAGCTAGCGGTATAGCAGAAGGTGGAGGCGCGGCCATTTATAGAGTCTTAGTCCCCCTTAATATTGCAGGCGTTTTGTCAATAGGATGGCGATTCTTTACTCACTATTTATCTATTTTTATAGGAACCATTGTGGCATTCGAGACGATAGGGATGGAAATCATATCTGCAATTCTAGAAAGGAAAAAGCAATGAACCTAATTGAGGTTAGAAAGGCTGCCTTTAAATGGAGAGGTGGCATATGGACGGCATTTTACTTAGTAATATTCTTTCTTGCCAAACCTATATACGAGGGTGTTTTACTGGGACTTATGTTTGTGATTGCAGGTCAAGCGATCAGGTTTTGGGCAGCCGGTTCAATCGGACTGTATAGAGGGGTAGAGGTCAAGGCATCTTGTTTGGTAACTTGGGGGCCTTACGCCTTCGTCAGAAATCCCTTGTATCTTGGCAATGGCATCATTGGGCTGGGATGGGCAATGATGGCCGGAGGGTGGAGCATCCCGGTATTTATTGTCGCTTTTGTGCTTGTTTATTGTTTTCTTATAATACCCTACGAAGAAAACTTTCTTGAAGAAAAATTTGGCGATGAATACCTTAAATACAAAGCTAAAACTGGATCTTTGGTGCCAAAGAGGTTGCCCTCAAAGGAAGAGGTTAAAGGTCCTTTTTCCTTTGAAGTGTTGTTGAAAAGTGAAAGGCATTCCTTGCATGTGACCGTAGCTGGAACTGTCTTGCTCGTGACTAGGCTGTGGTGGTGATGGATTATGGAAATAGTTATCATGAATTATAGAGATGTAGAAGCGGTAAGTTCATGTGTATTATCAAGCCCCCTTTGTGCTTTTGAAATAAAATTTTATGGCAACATGATCATACGAGTAAAGCCCACGAATTTGCTGCCCCCTGGCGATCCGCCTCTTTGGTTGCGGGAGGTTTGGAAAGGGCTTTGGAATGGCGAAAGGCTTGAAGTTACGTTGGGTTCTTTTAAAAAACCCTCAGTTCTTGCTGAGAAGGTTTACGGCGTTGTAAAAGACATACCCTTTGGAAAAACCAAATCTTACAGCGAGGTCGCCTCTTTGGCTGGAAAGCCAAGGGCATCGAGAGCTGTGGGAACAATCTTGCGCAATAACCCGTGGCCACTTTTTGTGCCTTGCCATAGGGTTATAGGCAAAAACGGCAAGTTATTAGGCTATGGCGGCCCTCAAGGGATAGAGTTGAAGAAGCGTCTCTTGATCTACGAAGAGGAGGTTTTAAACAATTCTTCCGCCAAATAACCTCTCCCATGTCTTGGCGTATACCTTGTTTTTTGGTAATGGATTTAAGGCTATTCCTTCCTCAATGGCTGTTTGAGCAACGGCTTCTGCTATCCGTGGAGTAGTTTCGTCGCTGAATATGGGCGGTACTATGTTGTCAGGCGACAGACGTTTTTGGTCTATGGAACTTGCAAAACCATCGGCTGCCTCCAAAAGCATGGCAGTAGTTATGTTCCTAGCACGAACATCGAGCGCTCCTCGCATGATGCCTGGATACACTTGAAAGCTCGCAATTGGGTTAATCGTGGTGGTCCAAAATTGGCTGCTGGCAACTACAGCGGCTCCTTTTTCCCTAGCCAAGACCGGGCTTATTTCCGGCTCGGGTAAAGCCAAGGAAAAGACAATAGGATTTTTATTCATTAACTTTATGTAATCGGGATCAAAGGCGTTTTTTGTAGATAATCCAATAAAGACATCTGCTCCGGACATTGCCCCTTTTATGTTTTGGTAATCCATACTTACGTCGAGGCTTTCTGCCAGTTTGGCCTGCTCGCGATTCATGAAAGGATTAGAAGCTGTAAGGATTCCATGGCTATTTACTACAATGACCTGCCCCGCTCCGGCGCTAAGCAGTAGTCTTGCCGTTGAAATGCCGGCTTTGCCGGCTCCCCATATGATTATTTTTATGTCAGACAGGTTTTTCCCCACCACGATTAAAGCGTTTTTAAGAGCACCAAAGAGCGCTACAGCTATCCCGTAGTGATCATCCGAAAATACAGGTATATCCAGGGAATCTTTTAATTTATCTAAAATATCAAAAGAAGTTAATGGTGATATGTTGGATATGTTCAAACCCCCGACGGTGGGGGCAACTAATTTGCATACTTCTATAATCTCTTGGGCATTTTTAACCTCTAGACAAAGGGGAAAAGCGTCGATGTCTCCAAAAGCCTTAAAGACCAGACATTTCCCTTCAAGTATTGGTAGTATGGCATAAGGATCCTGTTTTTCAAGGCCTAAAATCGAGGATCCGTTCGAAACGACAAGAATGCTGTTACCCCTTCCTGTGTATTCAAAAGCGGCTTCTCGGTCCTCGGCAATTATGCTTGCCACAACAAGACTTCCCGGAAAGTATGCATAGGCCAAATCGTCCGTTGTGCGAAGCTTGGTTGATGGGCCCATCTTTACTTTGCCTTTAACTCGCTTATGTAGCTCAATTGCATGATGCCGCTCTATTAACATGATATATCCTCCTATCAAATAGGTTTAAAAGTCTCTATTTCGAACTCCTGTCCATCGAAAGGTGCCACTACCTTGCAGTAATCTTTTGATAACATCGAGGCTATCCTTTCTGGTCCTTTTTCGACCACACCTCGGCCAAAATGGTTTAATATAATCATTTTGGGGTTCACATAATCTCTTATAAGTGCTACGTGGTCTGCGCCTAAGTGATCTATGCCATCTCTAACACGATGAAAGGTCATATTGATTATTAAAATTTCACATCCTCCATACCTTTTTATGATATCTTCGTCATAACGCGTGTCACTGATGAGCCCTAAAGGTGCTATTTTTGGATGTTTTAATATGAAACCGTAACATTCCACGCCATGGTGAATTAGCTTGACCGCCTCGATACTCCCATCGTGTAGTTCGGTTTCTTTTTTATCTTGCCAATAATAAACGTTTCCTATTTTTGTTTGAAAGTGGGAAAGCAGGATGCGACCTTCCCCGAAAGCGGCGTCCTCAGGGAGAATGAGGGTGCCACGTCTTTTAAAACCGCCGTGGGTTACAGCTTCTACCATTACGTTTATATCATTGCTATGATCCAAGTGCTTATGGGTGAGAATGATAGTTTCGAGGATCTCTGGAGCAAATGGTTTCCCGGCCTCGCAGATCTTCACAAGTGATCCAGGTCCGGGATCGATTAGGACGTGGTGCCCGTAAAGACCCAACCATATACCCGCTGTGGAACGAGTCTGGTTTATCATGACAAACCTCGCTCCGCCCGTTCCAAAAAACTTTAGGAAAGCTCCGTTGTAAAAAAGGTCGAAATCATCCTGCATTACTCGTCATTGCTCCTTGAAGTAGGGCAACATCTCCTTAAATTCAGGAGTCCCGGACACATTTAGCCATTGATATACTATGCTTTCAGTGGGTAGCACAAGGGCTCCGCATTGTGAAGCGGCTTTAAGCGCCGCGAGATTATGTTCTTCTTGCCTGCTTCCCACCGCTTCCAGTGCAACAACTACCTGGTATCCTTCCTTGAGCAAATCTAAGGTTGTGGCTAAAATGCATATGTGTGTTTCAATTCCCGCCAGTACGATTTGTCTTCGTTCGTTTCCAAGAAAATCAATGAAGCCAGGTTCATCGTAGCAGGAAAAGTGCACCTTCTCAAATCGGGGGGTTTCGGGGGGGAGAAGGTCTGATATATCTGAAACTGTTGGCCCAAGTCCTTTCGGATATTGTTCAGTGTATTTTACGGGGATAGAAAGTACTTGTGCGCACCTTAGCAAAAGCTTAGAATGTTTTACGATTGATTTGTTATTTGCTATGACAGGCAACAGTCGCTCTTGAACGTCTATTATTACCAGCTGAGATTGATTTTTTTTAAGCTTATAGGATATCATGGGATACAGTCCCCTTTCTATGGGTTATTTTATATTTATTTTGCTTCAAAAGCATTAAATTTTCCACTAGAATTTTTATTACCATTGTGTTATTCTCGTTCGGCCATCAACTGTACAGGATGGCGGGAGGTGTAGGAGTCATGACGAATAAGAAGGATAGACATGATGCTGACGACAGCGAACAACTTTATGTGGAGGATTTGTTGAAGATGATGTCCATGCAAGAGTACCCACCGTTTATAGAGAGGTTGCTCTCTCAGATGCAAGGGTTCATGTGGGGCTTCGTGTCAGATGGCGATGAGGTCAAGCGTATAGAGGATCTCGCATCCGAAGGGTATGATCTCGATGACCCCCAGTATATGCTTGAACAGCTGGCGTGGGTCAAGGAATACGCTGACTTAGTAGCTCCTGAGATTGAGGAATGTAACCATGAAGAGGCAGTAATTCTTTCTTTTACTCCAGTGGATAACGAGGAAGCGATAAGATGGGCCATAGATCACGCAGCGCTATTTGCTCGTGATATCTGCCGCAGAATATGGATCATAGGAGAAAATTGGGATTTAAGCGAGGTGCTTCAGTATTCAAAGCATATGAAGGCCCTAGCAGAAATCGGTGTTTCACTTCGCTTCCTTCTTCTAACACCTTGGGGTTGGGCTGAAGTCCCGCTTTTTAAGGAAGTAAGCAGTGACGAAAAACGTGGCTTACTCTGGAAAGGAAAGCTTCGGAGAAGAAACAATAACCTGCCCAAGAGTAACGATGATAGCAAGACACCATAGTTGAAAAAACTAAAGGGGCTTACGCGCCCCTTTAGTTTTATTAATGTTAAGGTGGATTAACTTAACGAAGTTAAGGGATAAATTTAATTAAATCATCCACCACATATCATGTGAATGACCTTAACATCGTCTCCATCGTTAACAATAGTTGTTTCAAATTTATCGCGAGGAATGGGCTTGTCGTTTATCCAAACTCCGATCATAGGAAATATGTATCTTTTTGCTTCGAGGATGTCTTTAACCGTTAACCCTGGACGCCACTGCATTTCCTCGCCATTTACCTTGATCACGTATTTATTCCTCCCACTCATCCTCGGGTTTTAAGTGTTTTTTCACCACTTCGACGACTTCCGGATAGTCTATTCCTAAACGCTCTAAGGTCTCTATGGTTGGAATACCATTTTTGTTCCAGCCCCGGCGCTTGTAAACAGCGTCAACCAGTTGTTCCCATTGAGGTAAGCGATATTCTTGGAGTTTCTTGATTTTTTCCTCGGTCGTCAGTCCTTCAGGATCAATGCCAGTAGCTTTTAATTCGTTATCGTAATACTCAGCTCTTGCTTCCCACTCATCCGGGAATACTGGACCTATCGCCCTTAAGGGGATATAGTGGTCTTTGCGAGTTCCTTTGCCGAGTCTCAATTGGAAAACGCGCTGGAAGTTATAAACTTGCTCGGATTGTATTATGAGCTCCTCTTTTGTGATATTTTTTCCCGTAACGGCATTAAAGAGATCCACGTAATTTTGAACGTGTTCCGGAACTTTGGCGGCCTCTATGCCTTTGTATTTGATCACGTTGTCTGCAGGTTCAATGTCGTTCCACGGCAATTTGCACACACCCACCAATGAAAACCATAGCCTGAAGTTTGGAAAGTAGTGGAGTGCTTCGGCTTTATCCTCAAAGGTGGGCAGTTGCTTGTTAATCCTGTCCATGAATATCAACCAGGCCTCATCGTGCTGAGGGCCTTTAAGGGTGAGGAAATAACCGCCCCATTGAGCTACTGATTCCTTCGGGACGTATTCCGAAACCTCTATGCCTTGGCCTTCCATCCCTATCTTTTCCATCACTTCGAAGGGAGCTCCATATTTTTCAGCAAATATCTTTTTCATTCTATGTACGCCAAGCCCTACAATACGTGCGAATTCATCGTCTCCACGACCTATTCTGTGTATCAATTCCATTAGATCGTCTTTCGAGCCGAACTTCAGCTCAAGTCCGTTGGTGATGTCTTTATTCAGAAAACCCAATTCGTAGCATTCGCACACAAAGGCAAACCCTGTTCCCGAAGATATGGTATCGATGCCGTAGTGGTCAGCATAAAAGTTTGCCTCGATGATCCATTCCGGATCGAATATGCCGATGTTTGATCCTAATCCTGCACATGTCTCGTATTCAGGACCATCAACGGTGACTTTTTTCCCCTTTAGAGGACCTGTCTTAAGTTCAAAACCATCAACGGCTTTGGCGCAAGCCATAGAACATCCATGCCAGCATCCGTCGGGGATTCCTTGTGTAAAGAGCTTTCCAAATACCTCAGAATGGATTTTATCAGCCTCCGGGTGTTGACCAAACTTGTAATTGTGAACGGGAAGTAGGTGGTACTCATTCATTATTTCGTTTAAATGAGGCGTTCCTACCTTGCGCATTTTGTTTTGCTGGTCGTCTAAGTCTCGAATTTCTTTATGGAGTTTAAGCCCGACCTTTTGTAAAGTGGATAAATCAGCCGGGTTGTTGCTCGTTGGACCGATTCCTCTTTTTCTTACAACGATTGCAGCCAGTTTCTTATTTCTAAAGACCGTGCCGCCTCCGCCCCTTCCTGCTTGCTTTAAGCGCGGAGCTTTACGACGCAAGTCATAAAAGCTCATGTTTAGACATCCCCAATAGGAGTTTTCCGCGCCCTTGCCCGTTGATACCACTGAAATATTACGCTTGTCTTCTTCGTTTTCTGCAAAGTATTCGTGTAAGGCTTCAGTCACGGTAAATGCGTTTACATCTTCAAAAGGTGATTCGTAAATTTCCACTTTATTGTTGTCTCCATCGATGAAAACGATGACGTCGCGGTCAGCTTTGCCCTGAATTTCTAAGGCGTCCCAGCCAGAAAACTTTAGAAGGGGACCAAAATGACCACCCGCATTGCTGTCGTAAGTTTGTTCAGTAAGCGGTGAGATGAAAACTGTGTAGCATTTCCCGGAACCAGGATATTGCGTGATGCCACACAAAGGACCGCCTGAAATCACCAGCTCGTTTTCAGGATCGTTCCACTTTGTCGTATCCTTTACAGCATCCCACAGCAGTTTAAGGCCAAACCCCCTTCCTCCGATGAATTTTTCTTTCATATCTTCGGATACAGGTTTTTCTTTAAAGCTAAAACCCCCAACATTGACGTAAAGAGTCCTTCCTGCGTAACCCCTTTGTATCTTCACCGGTTCGTATTCCCATTCCGCAAGAAGTTTCATTTTATTCATAAATATCTCCCCCTTTATCCCCCTCAGTTAATCTTGCATTAGTTCGAGTGCTTGTGAAGGACACTCTTTGCTGCAGATGCCACAGGCTATGCACTTGAACGGCTTGTCTTTTTGATCAGCTATGAACATGCTTTCTGTCGGACAAAACCCTGCGCACATTAGACATCCTACGCACTTGTTTTCATCACATCGAACAACCCCGCTAGCGTCTCGATTGAGAGCCAAGGTAGGACAAATATCGATGCATATGCCACACTGATTACATACGTTAATTTCATAGCCCGAGTCCTTTTGCAATACTTTGATCCTTGACAGCTCCTTGTTCTCCTCTTTGAACCAAGTCTTCGAACAAGTTAACATACAGCTTTCACATCCTACGCATCGCTCCGGATAAGTTGCAAGCCACTTCACGTCTCTCCCCCCTTAGTGTCTTGATTTTTTTCTCCTTCCCCCCAAAATGACTTTAAGCGAATAGGTGCTTTAAAAATTATATCATAATTATAATTATGATATAATTCAGAGTTTAATCATAGGTACTAGTGGAATTTGCAGGAAACTCGGATTATTTATCGATTACAATGGATATATTAAAGGGGGAGGCAGTGCCAGCAAGACATGAGAGTAGTTGATATCATAAAAAAGAAAAGAGATGGTATCGCTTTAACGGACGATGAAATAAACTTTTTCATGAAGGGTTGTTCATCCGAAGATATTCCTGATTATCAAATAGCAGCCCTTTTAATGGCTATATATTTCAGAGGCATGAATGACAGGGAGGTCGCTTCCTTTACAGCTTCCATGGTGCATTCCGGCAAGGTTGTGGACCTTTCGGGCATTAAAGGTGTTAAGGTTGACAAGCACAGCACAGGCGGAGTAGCCGATACGACAACTTTAATTGTTTGTCCCTTAGTTGCCTCTTGCGGCGTTCGCGTGGCCAAGATGTCGGGCAGGGGACTTGGACATACCGGAGGAACGCTGGATAAATTAGAAGCGATTCCCGGCATGAGGGTCTATTTGTCCCTTGAGGAGTTTGTTGGCATCGTAAATGCGATTGGCATCTCTATAATAGGCCAAACGGAAGATCTCGTTCCGGCGGACAAGAAGCTTTATGCCCTTCGAGATGTAACCGCTACGGTTGACTCTATTCCGCTCATAGCCAGTTCCGTCATGAGCAAAAAGATAGCCGGTGGTTCCGATGCCATAGTCTTAGACGTAAAAGTTGGAGAAGGTGCCTTTATAAAAGATCTTAATGATGCTCTGGCCTTGGCAAAGGTAATGGTAGGAATAGGCGAAAGCTTCGGCAAAAGGACAATAGCAGTCATAACAGATATGAACCAACCCCTGGGACGAGCCATAGGCAACTCCCTTGAGGTGATAGAGGCATGTGAGGCATTAAAAGGGCATGGTTCGAAGGAGTTAATGGAGGTGTGTTTGACGCTTGGAAGTTATATGTTGATCTTATCCGGCATTGCGCGAAGCAGCGGCGAAGCCCGGGAGATGCTTCGAGATGCGTTTGTTACCGGTAAGGGAATGGAAAAACTTAAAGAGATGGTCAAGGCACAAGGTGGAAATGCCAATGCCTTAGAAGATTACTCTCTTTTGCCACGTGCCAGAATTAAATATGAACTCAAAGCGCAGGAAGATTGCTACGTTTCTAAGCTGGAAGCAGAAAAAATTGGAATGTGCGCCATGAAGCTCGGAGCGGGTCGATCGAAGAAAGATGATAAAATTGATCATTCTGTTGGCATAGTATTATATAAAAAAGTAGGAGATCATGTATGTGAAGGGGAAATAATCGCCACGATCCACGGAAACGACGAGGGGCTTCTTGAAGATGTATTGCCGGAGGTTAAGGATGCTATTAAAACGTCTAAGCAAAAGGTACCAGCGAACAAGCTGATATATGCTGTGGTGAAAGATGAAGGCGTAGAATTATTATGATCCGACATATTTCATGCTTAAAGTGAGCGAAAAATGCTATAAACATTTGGTGGCAAATTCATTGTTGGGTTTGTGCAAAAGTTTGCTAGTGAATTTTTAAAAATCTGGTTGAAAATAACGCTCCTTTGATGATAATATGATCACGCTCGGGGCGTAGCGCAGTTTGGTCAGCGCGCCTGGTTCGGGACCAGGAGGTCGGAGGTTCAAATCCTCTCGCCCCGACCATTTTTTGATCAATATTGACTATTTCGGTACATTTCGGTATACTTTGACTTGGAGGAGGGATTATGGGCAGAAAGATAATCGCTCAAAACAGAAGAGCGCGACATGATTACTTTATATTAGAAACCTATGAAGCTGGACTCGTCCTTACAGGCACCGAGATAAAGTCGGTTCGGGAGGGGCGGGTTAATTTAAAGGATGGATACGCCAAAATAGAAAATGGCGAATGTTGGTTGTATAACGTCCATATATCGCCGTACGAAAAAACTGCTTATTATAATCACGATCCTTTGAGACCAAGAAAGTTGTTGCTTCGAAAGGACGAGATTCGTAGGCTAATTGGCAAAACTCAGCAAAAGGGCTTAACGCTTATACCGCTTTCTATATACCTGAAAGACGGTAAATGGGCTAAAGTTGAGTTGGCGTTAGCGCAAGGCAAAAAAGTCTACGATAAACGTCGTGCGATTGCCGAAAGGGATGCACGACTTGAGATGGAAAGAGCACGAAAGGTAACTAAGCGTTAAGGGGGCGAAAGGTTTCGACGGCATGTGGAGGGTCGTGAGGAGCGGGTCGAGGTCTCCGCAAGCCTCGTTAAACAGGCGGAAAAAACAATAAGTGCCAAAGAAAACTACGCACTGGCTGCTTAAGTAGCGGTCACGCTTGCGATATCGTTGCCACTGCGATATCGACAGGCGTCACAATAGGTGGCAAGCCTTCAGACATCTCCTCCCTGTCTGAAGGGACATTCTGGGAGGATAGGCAAGCGAGATCCTGTCCCTGGGAGAGCGCTTAGCCGAAAATTAAAACAGGGACTACGCCCGTAGAACTTCACGGCTGGCCCTTGTCGGACGGGGGTTCGATTCCCCCCGCCTCCACCAGAAAAATTCAGACAGTCAATGGGACAACTTCCAAGGACTGTCTTTTTTTTGTATCCTTTTAGACTGCAAATATTTAATTCCTCCAAGCATTCTGTATCATCAGTTGGAGTTAGATATGCTCAATGACTTGGCCAATGAAAAAATTCAGGAGCAGCATCCTTGAGTCATCGCAAAAGATGCATAAGAAGAACCTGGATCCAAATTTTTTATAATTACCCACCTAACAGATTTGTGAAGAAGTTAGCATGTATGGAGTGTTAAAACCTCCTTGAACTTTCTAGAATAGTAGGGTATTCTTTCTTTTGACATAAAACAAAAATTAGCTGGGAGGGTGAGGGGCTCAATGCACACAACAATGAATGTGC
>JAAYTM010000186.1 GCA_012518015.1 Synergistaceae bacterium | reverse complement strand
TATTTCTTGATATTTTAACAATTTAACATGTACTTTTTAGTACAAATGACACCGGACATGATGTTCTGCTTCAAATTCTTTCATTTCAGGATCTACTTCTTTACATTTATCCATTGCAAATGGACATCTAAGATTGAAACTGCAACCTGGCGGAATATTAACAGGACTCGGGATTTCACCCCGTGAAGTTATTTTTTTAGGTTTCAGCTGTTCTTCTTCGCCAGTGACAACCGGTATAGAGGATAGCAACATTTGCGTGTATGGATGGAGAGGGTTTTCAAAAAATTCCCTCGTTTTAGCAATTTCGCACATCTTTCCTAAGTACATTATCGCCACTCTATGGGCCACATTTCTCATTAAGCTTAAATCATGGGTAATAAAGAGGTATGACAATCTGTGTCTTTCTTGGAGATCTACAAGTCGATTAATGACTTTTGCTTGAATGGAAACATCCAAGGCGGATGTTGGCTCGTCTAGTAGGACTAAATCGGGGTCGGTCGCAAGGGCATGAGCTATGGCGACAAGTTGGCGTTCACCACCGCTTAGAGACCTAGAGAATCGATGAACATAAGTCGGGGAAATTCCAACCTCTTCAAGAAGTGCTTCCGGAGAGCTAGGGAATTCACCATTACTGTTATTTTTATGTAATTTCAGCGGGATGGACAAGATCTGTCGAATCGTTCTTCTAGGATTTAAAGAGGAATTAGGATCTTGAAATACAATTCGTATTCTACCTTTCATTTCATGGGGCCTGAATTTGCTAGGGAAGGATATATCCTGACCTTTATATGTAATTTTTCCCTCAGTTGGCGCATACATTCCTACAACTGTATAAGCCACTGTGCTTTTCCCAGAACCAGATTCTCCAACAAGGCCAAGAGTCTCTCCTGGAAATATTTCAAGATTAATCCCATCAACGGCTTTTACAAAAAGCCCTTTTTTATATGGGAAATACTTTTTCAACATGCTCAACCTTAAAACAGGCACATTCATTTACATTTCTCTCCCCGCTAATTCGGATTGATAACGTGACATGCTACAAAATGATCTTTTTCATATATTTTTAACTCAGGTTTTCTTTGGCTACACTCCCCTTTATCAGCAAAAATGCATCGTGGCTGAAACCGACAGCCCGGTGGGGGATTTAAGTAACCAATCATTTCTCCTGGTATGCCCTCCGCAAAGCCCTCTCCTGTCAATTTAGGCACACATGCCAACAATGCTTTCGTATAGGGGTGAAGGGGGTTTGCAAAAATCAAACGAGTCGGGCCTATTTCTACAATCTCTCCGCCATACATGACACAAACGCGATCTGTGGCTTCTCTAACAACTCCTAATGAATGTGTGGCCAAAATTACTGACATGCCTGTTGTTTTCACTAAATTATTTAGGAGCCTTAAAATTTGATCCTGTATAGTAACATCAAGAGAGGTGCCAGGCTCATCAGCGAGCAATAACTTTCTTTCTGTCGCCACTGACATTGCGATGCATACACGTTGCCTCATCCCCCCGCTTAGTTGAAACGGATATGACTCGAAAATTCTCTCCGGATCAGGTAAAAGTACATCAGAAAGCGCTTTTAGAGCTATGTTTTTTACGTCATTTTTGTTAAGATTGACATTCCTGGCTTGCAAGCTCGCTTTTATCACTGACGTTATTTGCTCTCCAACCGTGAAAACAGGATTCAGGGAGCTAGTCGGATCCTGAAATATCATGGACATTTCCGTTCTTCTCATATTTAACAATTCTGGATGACTTATTCTGCTGAGATCCTTTCCTTTGTATAAGATGGTGCCCCGTGAAGTGGCATTGCTATCAAGCACCCTTAAAAGGGCCCTAAAGGTAGTTGTTTTGCCACAACCTGTTTCTCCAACCAAGCCAAGCCTTTCACCCTCAACGAGACTAAAGGAAATGTCGTTTAAAACGTGCAACAAGCCTTCGTAAACCCTGTAATGGACGTTAAGATCTTTGACTTCAAGCAATACAGTATCATTCATTGTTTTTCCTCCGTTGAAAAGAGATCTCTAAAGCTATCGCCCAATAAGTTAAACGAAAGAACAATTATCATTATTGCCAGAGCTGGAAATACGGTTAGCCACCATTGTGTAGGCATGTACTTGGCTCCGTCCGATATCATAGTTCCAAGGGCTGGTGTTGGTGGCTGTTCACCTAAACCCACAAAGCTTAGTGCAGCTGCTGTCATGATGACAATTCCCATATCGAGAGTCATCTTCGTCAATATGGGAGACAAACAATTTGGAAGCATTTCCCTGAAAATTATATGTACCCAACTGGCTCCCAGCAGTTGCGCTGAGCGAACATAATATTCCCTATTTAAAGTAACTGCCATACCGTAAGCTAATCGGGCATACCATGTCCACCACGTAATGGTTATAGCTAGCATAGCATTCATTAGATTTGGCTTGAGAAGCGCTGCAACCGATAACGCCAGAATTAAAGGCGGAACGGCAAGGAAAATGTCGGTAAGCCGGGTAATAAAAGAATCGATTAATGAACCTTGGAAATAGCCTGCTATTAGACCCATGGTTGTGCCAAAGGGGACTGAAATACTTAGGACCACGACTCCCATCAATAGAGTCGACCTAAGAGCAAATATTATACGGCTAAAGACATCTCTTCCCATGGGGTCGGTCCCGCATAAATGTTTTAGGCTGGGTGGTTGATTGGCATTGATAAAATCAACCACCTTGCCGGCGTGGCTGGGATAAGGAGCAATATAGGGAGCAAATATCGCAGCTAAAACTATTACGATAACACCTATGAAACCTACTATGGAAAGTTTATTTTTAGATAAACGATACCACGCTCTTTTTGCTTTATCAGTCAAATTTCTAAGGGATCCATACTTGTCAGCGCTCATAAATATTATCACTCTCCAGCTTTAAGCCTAATTCTGGGGTCTATGATAGCCACGAGTATGTCAACAAATATGTTGGCAATTATGAAAACAAATCCCACGATGCAAATGACCGCACTCACTGCGTTTAAGTCTTTAAATAGCATGGCTTCCACTCCGTAACGCGAGAGCCCTGGCCAGTTAAATATAGATTCAACTAAAAAAGCATTAGCGAACAATGCACCGATTTGTAGCGCTAATACGGAAACGGCAGGGATTACAGAAGGTCTAAGCAGGTATTTAAAAAATATCTCCCTTTTGCTTAATCCCTGAGCCGTTTCCATGACAATGTAATCTCGCTCACTATTGTCTATCATTGAAGAACGGGTAATCCTCGCCAGTTGAGCCATACCATTCATTGCAAGGGCAGTCGCTGGGAGGAGAAGGTGAACAAAAGCATCTACTGCGACAGGAAAATCACCCCGTAAAATACTATCCACCACGATCATCCCTGTAATCGGTTGAACGCCTAATCCAACGCTTGTACGTCCTAAAACTGGGAGAATTGGCCATTTGTAACCAAAAAGGAGCATAAACAAGACTGCGAAAACAAATGAAGGTGTTACAACACCTATATAAGCTACTATCCTAAGAAAGTAATCCATATAACTGCCTTGGCTTGCAGTTGCAAGAACTCCGAGAAATATCCCGAAAACACATTGAATTATAGCTGCAACAATCACAAGTTCTAATGTGGCAGGCAAATAAATCTTAATGTCATCCGTTACCGATCTCATCGTCATTAGCGATAGTCCAAAATCTCCTTTTAATACACTGGTTATCCAATGAAAATACTGGTACATCACGGGTTGATCGAGCTTTAATTCGCTCCTTAATGCCTCAACTGCCTCTTCTGTTGCTCTGGGTCCTAATGCCATGCGTGCAGGATCACCGGGCACAACTCTGGATAAAGTGAATATGATGATCGACAGCCCAACTAGGGCTACTAACGACCACAAAGTGCGCTTACAAATAAAGCGAAAGATCTCCATGGATTTTGCCTCCCTGACACTAGCAATAAATTAGCTGCCGGCTTATTCTTTAAATTGGACGCCCAACATGTACAGCAAATCTAAACCTGGAACAATAGTTTTTCCTTGTTTCCCAAGTTCCGCAGGCTCCCACGTAAGGTAACCCGATTGATAGGCGTGAACTTCCGGCTCCTCAAAGATTGGAATATGGGGCTGGTATTCTACTATTAATTCTTGCGCTTTGCGATAAAGCTTAAGCCGTTCATTGAAATCGGTCTCCTTAAGGGCCCTGTCAATTGCTTCGTCGATATCGGGATATCGAACCCAACTAGTGTTGGTATATGTCCCGATTGATTCTGAATGATAAATTGCCCGCAGGAGCGAGCCTGCTTCACTGTAATGTGAGGACTCACTAATGGTTGTGCCATGAGGGGTATCTTCCAAACGTGATGCCTGGTCAACAAACTTAGCCCAAGGAACTTTAACAACTTCAACATTAACTCCCAGCTTATCGAAGTAAGTTTGGAAAGCTAAAGCCAGTTTTTCCCTATCTGGGACGTCAGCTACCCATGCTATTTCAACAGGAAATTGATCAGGATTGTCGGCATATTTGGAAAGAGATAACTCTTCTTTTGCCTTCTCCAAATCATAATCATAATAGGGCAAATCAGAGGCTGCACCTATAAGCGAAAGTGCGATTGGGGCTTTAGGTTGTTTTCTCCATGGAAAAATTTGGAGTAATGCTTTGTAATCTATTGCATAAGACAGAGCTTTTCTAAAATGTACATCATCAGTAGGGGGTTTGGCATTGTTCAATGATAGGTACAACATTTTACCGTTGGATATTGCAAATATATCGATTCCTTTGACTTTTTCGAGACTTTTGTAGGTTTCAACAGGCTGATATTCGTCAGTAAACTCAAGTTGTCTGCGCATTATCATAGTTCTAACAGTTACAGGCTCAGAAACGGCGAGCAATTCGAAGCCTTCCGGATTGCCTGGACTGAACCCCTTCCAATATTCGGGGAACTTAACCGCTCTTAAGTGTTGATTGTGTGCCATTTCTACAACCTTATAGGGACCACTCCCGGCGTCGTTATTTATGAGCCAATTTGTGCCATAGTCTTTAAATTCGCCGTAATTTCCGTCTTGTAAATGTTCTAGAACTTGTTTTTTGTTGACGATATAAAATCGGTTGAGTGTAGAAAGAAATGGACCAAAGGGCTCGCTTAAAGTGATTAGAACAGTATCATCTGAAGGATTTGAAATATCCTTCACCAATCCTTCAAACAAGTAGGAAAAGCCTCTTTTGACTGTCAAGAGCCTTTTCATGCTGAATACAACGTCATCTGCGGTTAATTTGTCCCCGTTATGAAATAGTATGCCATCGCGAATTTTAAATGTGTATTTTAGACCATCTTCTGATACCGTCCAAGACTCGGCAACACCATTTTTTAGGTTGCCTAAATAATCTTGAAATACCAAAGAATCGTATAAATTTACTAAGGCGATCTGAGAGGCTCGATCATGTCCTTGCGCTGGATCTATGTTGGGTGTATTAGAAGCAGTAAACCTCACTATACGGTCGTCAACGGTGGCCCAAGCGCCACCAGCCAAAATCATCAACACACATAAGATTGCCATGACGATCCGTGTAACTACTTTCTTACCTGCCATATTTCATCACCCTTTTAGATTAGATATGTACTTCTCTTGCTTTTCTCGATACGAAACAGACACCTCCAATTTAGCTGAAAGTTCAATTTGCCAACTCAACCATGGCAGTACCCATTATTTGAAGAATCTTTAAATACTCCTCCAAGTCTATGAACTCATCTGCTTGATGTGCAACATCCGGGCTCTCGGGAAACTTTGGACCGAAGGCTACTATATTTGGAAGGGCTTTAGCGTAAGTACCCCCGCCCATCGATAACAATTTCGCTTCTTGTCCAGTCTTTTCTTCATATACTTTCTGAAGTTTTTTAATCAAAATGCTGTCCTTCGGCATGTTAAGGGGTGCTTTCTTGC
>JAAYTM010000119.1 GCA_012518015.1 Synergistaceae bacterium | reverse complement strand
TTTTAATATCGTTACTCCACAACAGGAGGATATATTCTATGAATCTGCCGTCAACGCCCTGGATTTGCTCGACGAAAATTGGTTCTCTCGAAATGTGCCCTCACAGTGGCACAAAAAAACCATGGACTTAATGTCAGATGAAACATTTAGAGACGTTCTTGACTTTTATGGCCCTAGGGTTTTGATCGATCTTGGAAGAGAAGCCTGCAGCATCTTCGGAAGCAGGAGCCTAAACCCTGATGAACTTTTTAGAATATCTACCACTCTTGAAAAGATCGACGAAAAGGCAATAGAACTCATTTTTAACTCTAAAGCCGATCGTAAAGGCTTATATAGTAACCTTTATAATTTTTGGATCGAGGAAGTAAATGTAGATGCAGGAAATAAAGATAATCTATCCCAAAGAGTGCGAGATTTTCAAAACCGTTGGGGAAAAACTTATCCTGACTCCCCTCCTGAATGGGCTCGCTTTTTGGTGGACCTAAATGACGAAGTGCTTTCAAATATTCCAGGCAGAGGAACATTCAAAGAAGAATTGGAAGCCTTATTGTTCCATCGTTTAGGTCACGAAGGGCTCAAAATTCACCGTGAAAGTTTATCACAAGACGTGGCTCTGGCAAGATGGATAAAAGACACAACTCAAGATAGGCCGCTTCGTGAGATGCTGCTTAAATTTGCGAGTATCATTTGGGCTATTTGGGAGGAGCACAAAAAAAGATTAGGCATCCTCTCATTCGATGACCTGCTAATTAAGGCAAAAGACATGGTTACTCAACACCCTGAGATAGCTAATCGATACAAATACATCTTAGTGGACGAGTTTCAAGATACAAACGGCATTCAAAGCATGCTGATTGAAAATATCAAGACTGCAAAGAATGGCCAGCCGGCAAAGCTATTCATCGTGGGCGATTTGAAACAATCCATATACAGATTTCGCCACGCCAATCTTGAAATATTTGCAGACTACATAAAAAGGGCACAAGAAGGATCTGGGCGATACGTATATTTGAGCGAATCCTTCAGGATGACCAATGAGCTTTTAGATGAGATAAACAGCCTTTTCGGTCATCTTTGGCGTGAAGGCATAAGTTCCTCCTTAAGACATCCTTACGAACCATTGGCGTATCCTGATGCTTTAAAGAATGAAGATGTTCAATCAGCAAATGATAACAAGATAGGCGATTTAATGTTACTACTCGAGACAACAACCGAAGACGGAGAAGGGAAAAAGGTCGGTGCGACGCGCAGGAAAAATCTCTTAGCCTCAAACCTTGCAGGCCTTTTTGACATGCTGCACGAAGGCGGAACTCAGTGGAAGGACATGGTGGTTTTAGTCCCGTCACGAAATTATTACGACCCGCTCGAGGAGGCCTTCGAAAAACACAATATTCCAGCAGTTTTTGTAGAACAAAAAAGTTTTTTCTCGAGATCAGAGACGCTCGACGCCACCGCCTTATTATCGACTTTAAGCGATCTAAAGGATGACTTTGCTCTGATTGGATTATTATCATCGCCTTTTCTCCGGCTATCTCAAGAAGCCGCTCTAAAGGCCATTTCATCTATTGAAGAAGACAGCAATGGCCGTGGCCGAGCGTGGAGGTATGTAAAGGCTAATCTTCCAACCGTTGCTCGTAAAATAGAAGATCTGCAACATAGGGCTTTTTTGTGCGGCCCTAGTGATGCTTTGAACTACTTGCTTGAAGACCCGTTGTGGCTGCTTTCTGTGCCACCCCACAAAAGAACAAGAGCATTTTCAAACATGAGGCATCTAATACAAATTTTAAGGGGATATGAAGAGGCGTTGGGCAAAGACGTTGCAGGAGCAGCTCATTACCTAAAAACCACAACGAGGTTTAATGTTCCCTACGAGGAAGCCACTCCTTTGGGCGAGGACGAAGATGTTGTGAGGATCATGACGGTTCACGCCGCCAAGGGATTGGAATTTCCTGTAGTGGCCGTCTTCGGCCTTGAACATCACAGACATCCACGAAGCGGCTCATCCCTGGTTCCCTCAATTTTTGTAGGTGCCGTGGCAAGTTCTTACCCTGACCCCCTTTGCCAAAAGGAAAGCCCGCCATCGAAGGCAGTGCATGATTATCTTGAAGGCACAGCACAAGACGAAGAAAGCTTACGGCTATTCTATGTCGCCTGTACTCGTGCAAAAAACAGGCTAGTGCTTTGTGGAAACTGTGCCTTGGGCTCAGATGGGACTCCCTCAAAAAAAACAGGCCTTTGGTTAAAAGCCTTGCTAAGTTGGCCTGAAGCCGAAAAAATTGTCATCCCAGAAGCTCTCCTTGGCAAACCCAAGCCCAAGCTTTCGGACGAGCAAAGGACCAAGAAAATTTTATCCCAAGCAGTTTCTTTGAAGAAATT
>JAAYTM010000020.1 GCA_012518015.1 Synergistaceae bacterium | reverse complement strand
TAGAACAGGTGAAGCGTTGTGACGCTTGAGCAAAATACAATTTTTTATGCCTTCTCCAAGGGTTTTTGCCGAGTCTTGCTGACCCTTTACAACAGGCTGCACATAAAAAATGTGCCGGCGTTGCCCGAAGGACGCCCCGTAATAGTGGCTTCAAATCACAACAGCAACTTAGATCCCGTAGTCGTTGGAGTAGCCTATCCGAGGAAATTGAAATATTTAGCAAAAGAAGAGTTGTTCAAGGTGCCTATTTTAAGTTACATCATAAGGCACTTGGGAGCAATTCCCGTCTCGAGGCAGGATGAACACAAAGCAGGCGTCATTTTAAGAACCTTACTTGAAATTTTGTCTCGAGGTGAAGATATCTTAATCTTTCCCGAGGGAAGCAGGTCATTCGACGGAAAGCTACAACCCATGGAGGGCGGCGTAGCTATGCTCGCGTCTCACGCAAAAGCTCCAATCTTGCCTGTGTGCGTAAAAGGTACGTTTGAGGCGATGCCTCGCGGCTCGTCCGTTCCAAAGCCCAAAAAAATAGAGGTCATTTTTGGAAGATTGATAGATCCTTTAGATTTACCCGATGACATGAAGGAAAAAGAAAAGCGTCTTTATGTATTGGATCAATTAGAACAACAAATGAAGGAGATGATGCTCAAGCTTGGTTAACGAAAAGAAGGCTGTGCTTATCTGCCTTGAAAGACAAGGCGCTGATGTAGATGTAGACTTGCTCGCTGAGGAGTTAACCCTGCTTTTGGCCAATTTAGGTATTACAGTCGTGGGAAGGGTCGATCAGAAGCGAACCTCTCCCGATCCGGCAACATTCATAGGAAAGGGCAAGCTGTACGAAATGAAGGCTCTGATAAGCAATCTAGATGCTTCATTGGTAGTGTGTAATGACTCTTTATTGCCGACTCAGCTGCACAACATACGCTCTATCCTTGAAGTAGAAGTGTGGGACAGGCCTTTTGTCATCATGAAAATATTCGAAGCAAGAGCTTATTCTGCTGAAGCTAAATTGCAAGTAGAGTTAGCTTTGTGTAAATATGAAATTCCACTTTTAAAGGGATTGGGACGTCAGATGTCTCAACCAGGAGGGGGCATAGGCACAAGGGGTCCGGGAGAAACGGAGTTTGAAAGACATCGGAGAAAATTGGAGCGAAGGGCAAAAACATTGCAGCACAAGCTCGAAAAGGTCCGTAAAAGTCGTTTTAATTCAAGAAAGAGACGTAAAAGAAACGATATTCCAACTATAGCGATTGTAGGATACACCAACAGCGGGAAATCGACTCTTCTTAGAGCTTTATGTCATGATGACGAGATCTATTGTGCTGATAAGCTATTCGCGACACTCGATCCCAAGATAAGAAGGGTAAAACTTCCAAGCGGCAAATTTGCCCTCTTTGCCGATACGGTGGGATTCATTCGAAAGCTTCCGATCGAACTTGTGGCGGCATTTAGAGCCACGCTTGAAGAAGTGAGCGAAGCAGACTTACTTTTGATCGTCATAGACCCGCTGGACAAGGATCCCCTGGAATCCCTAACGGTAGTAGAAGAGACATTAAATCAAATAGGAGCTGCCTGCATTCCTAGGATTATAGTCCTTAACAAAGTAGATATGATAGACAGCGAACAGCTAGAAGCTTTGTTGGAACGATTGGCGATGCGCTCTGGAAGCGAGGTCGTTCCTGTAAGTGCATTGAGGAAGTTCAACGTATCTTCATTACTTAAAAGGATTGAAAGCTCCTTGATGCAAATGGATTCTGCTTCAAGATCCCTTACAGATACCTTTAAATTAGCTTGAATTAAAATCAATAATCAGAGAAGATTAAACGACACGATAAATTCAATTTTTTAGATAAAATTGGGGGGAGCATCCGTGCTAATAAGCATGACAGGACACGGCAGCGCCAGCGACACCTTTGATTGGGGCATGGCACGTTTGGACATTTATAGTGTAAATTCAAGATACCAAAATATAGCCGTACGCTGCCCTAAGGAACTATATGCATTAGAGTACCCTATTAGAGAAGAGTTGAAAGATCGTTTCAAAAGGGGCAAGCTGACGGTTAGCCTTTACGCCTCATTTGCTCCTGACTTAAAAACTGCGAGAATTAACGGAGACGTCCTTGAAAACTATTTTGAGGAGTTAATGTCGATTCATGGCAGGCTTAAACTTCTCGAGGAAATACAGCTTGAAATCTTACTTGACCTGCCGGGCGTTTTAGAACAACCCGAGGTGTGCGTCTTCGACATTTACGACAAGGTCGTTGAAGACACCTTGTCTGTATTAAATGAAGCACTGTCTAAGTGGAACGAGATGAGAAGAATTGAGGGAGATCACATCGCTTCCTTCATCATCCAAACGATCGATAAATACGAAATTTTGATAGCAAACATCGGAAAAGAGTGGGATAATGCTTTTCACGATGAACTGGAAGAGCTAAAGCGCAAGATTAGCTTGCTTTTGCCTGGCAAAATTCAGGAAGATGAAACTTCCCACTTTGACGGAGTCGCCCTCTTGGCGGACAAATGGGACATAAAAGAAGAGATCACAAGGAGCAAATCTCATATAATAAAGTTTCGTGAGACCCTTAACTCTCCTTCTTCGGAGGGCAAAAAGTTAGACTTCTTGTTGCAAGAGATGTTGCGGGAAATCAACACAATAGCTTCTAAAGTAAAAAACGCGCAGATTCGCTGGTATGTAGTAGAAGGCAAATGTTTGCTTGAACAAATTCGCGAGCATGTTCAAAACGTAGAATGAGAGTTGATGGAAATGCGCAAGTTAGTTCATGTAGGTTTTGGAAATGTCATTGTAGCAAACAGGATAATAGCCATAATTCACCCCGATTCCTCTCCGGTAAAAAGACTTAGAGATGAAGCAAGGGAAAGAGGCCAATTAATCGATGCAACTCAGGGCAGGAAAACTCGAGCCGTCATATTGACCGATAGTAACCACGTAATACTTTCGGCCATACAACCTGAAACCATTGCTAGCCGTTTCGAAGGAACGGTTCAGACAGCTCCGAATTATGACCTGTAAAAAAGGGCGCTTGTTTGTCATATCCGGACCCAGCGGAGCAGGAAAGGGAACCATACGAAAGGAACTTTTTAAAAGGGTCCCCGATTTGGTATATTCTATATCCTGTACAACAAGATCTCCCAGAGAAGGTGAAACTGACGGCATAGATTACTATTTCATAACTCCTGAGGAATTTGCCAAAAGACAACGCGAGGGAAACTTCCTGGAGTGGGCCGTAGTTCACGGCCATTATTACGGAACCCCCGAAAGCGAAGTAATAAAAAACTTGCAAGAGGGAAAAGACGTAATCCTGGAGTTGGATGTACAAGGAGCTATTAACGTAAAAAAGGCCTTTCCTGAGGCTATATTAATTTTCATACTACCTCCATCAGAGGAGGCACTAAAGCAGAGGCTTGTGTCTCGAGGGACAGAAAGTGAGGAATCCCTGAGAATACGCCTTGATAACGCAGCGCGAGAAATGAAGCTGGCAGACATTTACGATCATGCTATTATAAACGACGACGTCGAGCGAGCCGCGGAAGAGCTGGTAGATATCATTATGAGCTATAGGAAAGGAGAACGAGGAAAAATATGATATATGTAGACGTTGATCAAATAATGAGAAAGTATAATATTCCAAATAAATACGTTTTGACCATGATGATCGCAAAAAGAGCGAAGATTTTGAGCGAGGATACCGCAAAGCGCTTGTTTGGAGGAGATGAAGACAAACCCATCACTGCAGCAATCGAGGAAATCAAAAATGGAAAAATTTTGTTTAAGCCAAGGACCAAAAAACTGTAACTGATTTATAAAATTAATAAAAGGATCGATGTCCATGTTGGAATGGAAGTCTAACCGAAGGATCCTAATCGGTATATCCGGGGGTATATCGGCCTACAAGATCCCCGAAATAATCAGGGCCATTAGAAAAAACGGCAATGATGTGGAAGTGATTTTGACGCAATCTGCCACCTCTTTCATCACGCCTCTTACGATATCTACTTTGACAGGCAGAAGGGCATGGCTGGAAGAAGATTTCCTAAGCAATGAGCATGGGTGGGAAATACCCCACATTTCGCTAGCTGATTGGGCTGAAGCTTTTTTGATCGCTCCAGCCACCGCCAATGTGATTAGACGTGCTGCCCTCGGCGAGGCGGAAACTTTATTGGGAACTGCCATGCTTGCGACAAGAGCTCCTGTCGTTTTGTTTCCAGCCATGAACGTCCACATGTGGGAACAT
Source organism: Synergistaceae bacterium (assembly GCA_012518015.1). Classification (GTDB taxonomy): domain Bacteria; phylum Synergistota; class Synergistia; order Synergistales; family Acetomicrobiaceae; genus Acetomicrobium. The sequence goes on along the minus strand of JAAYTM010000020.1, from coordinate 3,100 downwards.
CCTGCTACACAGCAACACGTAGAGATCGCACGCACGCTTGGCTATACGGTCATTTCTCCAGAAGAAGGAGAACTTGCTTGCGGATATGAGGGCAAGGGCAGATTGCCCAAGAATGAAATAATACTCGAAGTCCTGTGGAAGGTTTTATCGCCGAAAAAGGATTTGGCCGGCAAAAAAATCTTAGTCACCGCAGGTCCGACGCGGGAATTTATGGACCCCGTGAGATTTTTAAGCAATCCAAGCTCGGGAAAAATGGGCTTTGCCATAGCCAAAACGGCTTGGTATCGCGGTGGCGAAGTTACGTTGATAAAAGGACCTACCTGTATAGAGCCGCCTTACGGCTTAAGAGTAGTAAATGTGACGACGGCCGAAGAGATGTATGACGCCGTATTAAAGGAAAGCGAAAAAACTGACATAATAGTCAAGGCTGCAGCTGTTGGAGACTATAAATTTGCTACAACTTCTGAGCAAAAAATAAAGCGAGAGGGCAAGGATCGCATTCATGTAACCCTGGAGGAAAACCCCGATATAGCCGCAGAAGTAGGAAAAAGAAAAAGAGAAGACCAAATTTTGGTCGGTTTCGCAGCAGAATCCAACGAACTAATCGAAAACGCAATCTCTAAATTAAACAGAAAAAATATGGACATGATAGTGGCAAACGATATAACAGCTAAGGGAAGCGGCTTTGAGTCTGATACAAATTCGGTCGCCATTATATGCAAAAATGGGCACATGACCAGGATCGAAGGCACGAAGGAGGAAGTAGCCTGGCGTTTGTGGGACGTCATAGAAATGAAGTTCCTGGCTAAAGAAGATGTACGTTGACGTAGTGTTACCGGGCATATGGTGGCACCCTTTGACTTATGCTGTTTCTGAACCTGTAGAAGCAGGCTGTCGAGTGGTAGTTCCAATGGGCCCTCGTCACGGAAAAAGGGTAGGGTTTGTTTTAGCTACAAAAGAAAACATAGAAGACGAAGCAGACTACGAGATCAAAGAAATCATAAAGGTATTGGATCAAACTTCTGTGCTCAGCTGGGAGCTATGGAGTTTAAGTGAATGGGTATCTCGTCAATATCTCTGCAGTCAAGGCGAAATTTTAAAGTTAATGTGTCCGTCATCAATAACAAAGGGGTGCGAAGTCACCGATATTAATCCTTCACCGCAAAAGCCCGCACATAGTTTTTACAGTGAAGAATGTATCTATGAAATCGACGATGAAGAAAGGTACAAACGATACATCGATACAATTGAGAATGTTGGAAGTGGATTAATTTTATTCCCGGAGGAAGCGGTGGCCAAGTCCTTTTGGGACCGCCTTCCAAAGGAAATACAAGAAAGGGCACTTTTATGGCCTTCCGGCGGAGGCAAAAAAACCTTCGATGCCTGGCTAAGGGCAAGGCGCAAGGAAGTGTCCCTAGTCATAGGATCTGTAGGTGTATTATTTGCTCCACTGGCCCCCATAGAACTTGTTCTGATCGAGGAAGAGGCCAGTTATTCCTACACTTTTGTGAGATATCCTTATCTGTCATTACGTCACATCGCAGCAAAAAGAGCCCAAATGTGGGGATCAAGGCTAATTTTTGGCGGACGAATTCCTTCATCCAGGTTGTATCTTTTAAAAAGACCTCAATTGAAACGAAACGTAAGAGACCAGATTCAATTTGCTAACATCAGAACTTCGACAAAGCCGATCCTGCCTAGAATAATCCCGGAACTTCCCATAAGTTCTATGCTTTTAAAAAATTCCCTGGAAGTAATAAACCGCGGAGAAGTTGTGATATGGATTTTAGATCGCAAGGGATATGCCGGAGAAATTTCGTGCGAAGAATGCGGCTGGACAATGACATGTCCCGAATGCGGTAGCTTTTGCAGGATAAGCCAAGGCGAGACGATGTGCTTTTTTTGTGGAAGAAAATCAGAAATACCCACGGTTTGTCCTTCATGCATGTCGAGACTTTTGGTGGGAAGGCGACCTGGCATCGAAGCGCTTTATGAGATTGCCCGCGCTCTTGTTGGAGACGCAGCACCAACATGTAAGTGGTATAAGGAAAAAAGCGGCAAAAAACTTAGGGCTTCGATGTTAAAAGAGCTCGAACACGGCGGAATAATAGTTGGCTCAAGACTGTCTTTATCTTTCTGCGATGACTGTCCTGTTGGATTGGTAGGGTGGATAGATGCCGATGCTGAAGCTAGAAGGCCACAGTATGACGCTCGCTTTGCAGCATTTAGCATGATATGGGAGTCTCGTTTTAGAGGTAAAAATACCGATAAAAGAAAGGTAATCGTTCAATCAAGAAGACCCTATCGAGGATGGCAGAAGGGGTTACGGCTCGGTTGGCAATTATTCTGGGACGAAGAGCTTAAAGAAAGGTACGAATTAAATTTCCCACCCTTCAACTTGCTCATTGAAATGACCGGTCCCTCAAAAGTTATCGAAGAAGTCTTTTCCCTGCTTGACAAATCAGGGTTTGCCGTGTATAAGCCAATAGCTGACGAAGCTCAATTATGGATCAAAACAAAAGAAATCAAGGTGCTCAGGGAGCTTTTGGAGCCTTATTTTCATATCTCTCGATCAAAAATTGGGTTTCCCAAGGCGAGAATTTGGAGAGATTAAAACGGTGAAGGGAAAATGGGTAAAAAGGGCAACGTAGTTGCAATAATAGGAAGAACAAATGTGGGCAAATCCACGCTCTTTAACAGAATAATACAAAAACGATTGGCGATAGTTGACGATACACCAGGCGTAACGAGGGACAGAATTTACGCTCAAGTTGAATGGGCTGGTAAGACTTTTTACCTCGTGGACACCGGTGGCTATTCGATCGAAGGAGAACCCCTCTTCGAGATGATGAGCAGACAAATCGATCAAGCAATAGAGGAAGCGAACGTCATTATCTTCGTAATAGATGGAAGAGAGGGCGTTTTGCCCCAAGACGAAAAGATTGCCGAGATTCTTCGTCGAAAAAATTGTAATGTCGTCGTGGCTGTCAATAAAATCGACGAACCCTTGCACGACCACCTTGTGTATGAAGCTTACAGCTTGGGATTTAAGGAAGTAATAGGTGTAAGTGCAGAACACAACAGAAATATATCGGACTTG
>JAAYTM010000118.1 GCA_012518015.1 Synergistaceae bacterium | reverse complement strand
GGCCTGCAATTCCCAGCATAACCGATAAAATCGAGTCATATATTGCTACAGCTCCCCCTGATGTCAAAATACTTGAAAAAGATACAGAATGCTTCGATCCTACTGATGTTTATATATCTCATATAAAAAACTTGGCTCAAGTTGAGGGGAATGGTCAAAAAATAGTCATCGATACTTTGCACGGTGTGGGCGGAAGGTATTTACCGAGAATCTTAAAAGAATCAAGGTTTGAAGTGACGGCAATACATGAAGACTTGCGTCCCGATTTCGCGGGATTGAGCCCTGAGCCAAAAAAAGAAACGTTAAGGGAACTTGCATGCAAAGCCAAGGAATTAGGTGTCATTGGACTTTCCACCGATGGAGATGCTGACCGCTTTGGAGTTGTCGATGTGGATGGCGAATTTTACCCTGCCAACTATATTCTGGCGATTCTTTACTCTTATTTATTGGAATTGGGCAAAAGAGGTGGCGTGGCAAGGACTGTAGCTACAACTCATATGTTGGATGAAATCGCCAGACATGAGGGTCAACCCGTTTGGGAGACCCCCGTGGGATTTAAATACCTTAGTCAGTTGCTTTTAAAGGAAAATGTTTTGCTTGCCGGAGAAGAGTCGGGCGGTGCTTCTATATCGGGACACGTGCCTGAAAAGGACGGCATCTTGATCTGCCTCCTTGTTTTAAAAGTGGTTTGCGAGACAAAGCGTCCCTTAAGGGCGTTACTTGATGATCTATATGACAAAATAGGCGCGAGGTATGTATCGACCAGAATTGATTTTAATATTACTCATGAGCAAAAGGAGAAACTGGTGGCTTTAATCCGAGAATGGCAAGATAATACTTTTTGCGGTGAGGATGTTTTGTCAATAAAAAGGGATGATGGCCTGAAAATAGTATGCGACAAAGCGTGGGTTTTGCTCAGGCCTTCGGGAACGGAGGACGTCGTGCGCCTATACATCGAAGCTAAAAGTGATGATATTTTAGATAAATTTAAAGCCGGCGCAATAAGGGTGTTTGGACTTGATGCAAAATAAGCAATTTTAACCATGTTATTCTGTTTTCTCTTTGATATCCTTGGCCGAGAGAAGAGTCTCCTCGGCCTTTTTAGATGATATGATCATATAATCTTGGGGCGTTGCGAAGGTGAATAAGGCATACGATGGAGGTAAGCTTGAATGAATAAATTTATTTTTGTTACAGGAGGAGTCGTATCGTCTCTTGGAAAAGGCATAACAGCAGCCTCTCTTGGGTTGTTGCTCAAGCGGAGAGGATATAAGGTAACGGCTATTAAGTTGGACCCCTATATCAATGTGGATGCAGGAACAATGAATCCCTATCAACATGGAGAAATTTTTGTTACAGACGATGGTGCGGAAACTGATTTAGATCTTGGGCATTATGAACGTTTTATAGATGAACCTCTTGCAGCTAAGAATAACGTAACTACCGGTCAGGTTTATTCTTCGGTTATAAAAAAAGAACGGGAGGGGAAGTATCTGGGGGCTACCGTTCAAGTCATTCCTCACATTACGAATGAGATACAAGAAAGGATCCTGAAGGCTGGCGAAGGTTACGACGTGATTTTGGTCGAGATCGGAGGAACTGTGGGGGACATAGAAGGACAGCCTTTCTTGGAGGCTATAAGGCAACTTGGTTATAGGGTAGGCCGAGAAAACGTTGTTTATTGCCATGTTACCTTAGTTCCTTTTATTCCCACTGCTGGAGAGTCAAAAACAAAGCCAACACAACATAGTGTGAACGAGCTTAGGCGGATAGGAATACAGCCCGATATAGTAGTCTGCAGGACAAGTCGCCCACTAAATGATGAGTTAAAAGACAAAATAGCCCTGTTTTGTAATGTTAAGAAAAAAGGCGTGATCGAGGCTATAGACGTCGATAACATTTACGAAATTCCGATGCTTTTGCAAAACCAAAACTTCGATGTCATGGTCATGGGAATGTTGGGTCTTGATAGAACTGATGAGCCCGATCTTCGGGAGTGGGAGGATTATCTGCGGCGAAGTAAATCGCCCTCAAAAAGAGCCGAAATAGCATTGGTAGGTAAATACGTTGGCCATAAGGATGCTTATCTCTCGGTAAACGAGGCTATAGAGCATGCCGCCGTAAATAATGATGCTAAAGTTTGTGTTCGTTATATTGAGGCCGAGGAAGTTGAGAGACTTGGTGTTGACACCCTTAAAGGGGTAGATGCTATCCTTGTCCCAGGGGGGTTTGGTAGAAGAGGCATCGAAGGTAAAATTATGGCAGCGCGATATGCGCGCGAAAATTTAATTCCCTATTTTGGCTTGTGCCTCGGGATGCAGATAGCTGTGATCGAATTTGCAAGGAATGTATGTTCCATAGCATCGGCTCATAGTTCCGAGTTTGATCCCGGGACTCCTAATCCAGTAATCCATTTACTCGAGGAGCAAAAAGATATTTCAAAAATTGGCGGAAGCATGAGGCTAGGTTCTTATCCTTGCGAGATAAAAACAAACACGTTGGCTTACAAAGCGTACGGATTGTCTACGGTGTACGAGAGACACCGTCATAGATGGGAGTTTAATAACGATTATAGAAATCGCTTGGAAAAGGAAGGCTTGATTGTTTCAGGGGTATGCCTTGACGGAAATTTGGTAGAAATAGTTGAGTTAAAGGATCACCCTTGGTTTGTCGGCGTCCAGTTTCATCCCGAGTTCAAATCGCGTCCAACCAGGCCACATCCTCTTTTTGCTTCGTTTATTGAAGCAGCTATAAGGCACTCTCAAGGGTAGCATTAAAAAGAAAGGAGTAGCTGCCATGAAGTGGAAAGCGCTTTTTGCTATTTTAACGGTAGCATTGATCGTCTCAGCAAGTATGATTGCAACGGGAGAAGAAGCTGTTGATCGACCTCCTTTTGAGATTTTAGCACATATAGAGACGTTGACTTACGGCCAACCTAAAAGCGGTGGATTAATATCTCGTTTAGCTGAGATTGAGAAGGCTTATTTTGGGAGGGAATTACCCGGAAGTCTTGCCGAAAGACAGCAAGCCTTTTTAAACTTTTTAGAGAACGGACTTCCCGAACAGCCATCCTTTATCTTTAAGCTGGGTGTCGCCGAATGGATTGTGACACAGCAAGTGGGTGAGGGGAATTTAAGGGAGCGCCTGGAGGCTATAGAAAAGTTACTGGAGGGCGAACCGAATATTGAAGGGCCTTTTGCCATGAGGTTGGAGCGTATAATTGGCTTAATATTACCAGAAGGAGTTCTTTGGGAGGAAATTGAAGTTCCGAAGGAAAAAGTGTTTAAAGTGGCGTTGAAAAATTCCCTGTCCCCTCAGGAAGTTAAGGTTGGTGACCCTGTCGAACTTGTGCTCCTGGGAGATTTCGTCGTGGACACCGCCTTGATTGCTCCCTCTGAAAGTCGTGTTCTGGGCCATATCGATAGCTTAAAGCCCCCTAGGAGTTTTGGAAGGTCTTCGGAAGTAAAAATAGCTTTTGATCACATCGTTCCTCTCGATGTGATCAATAAAATACCAGTAATGTTAGGCCCCGAGGCTGAAAAGGCAAGTAAGGCTGATGATACTGTCGTGGCTGCGGCTGGGGCAAGCTTTGTGGGCGCCATTTTGCTTGGGCCTTTGGGGTTAGCTGGAGGTGCTTTGGTTAGGGGAGACGTTAAGAATATTCCCGAGGGTACTCCATTTTATTTGGAAACAGCCAATATCACCACTGTTAGAGCTTATCCTGTTCCTGAAGTATTGCATAGCATAATACGCCCCTCTGAAGTTCCTCAGCCGCCAGAGGAGGAAGAGGAGAATGATACAGAATCATCGACAAAAAGTGTGAAAGATAAAAATGCAGAAGAAAAGTGAGAACATTTAGAGAAACAAAAATTGATTGGTCAAATCAAATGATATCAGGGCGGTTTGACTAAATAAAAGACGATGGTTATTGTTGGAATATTCGCGCATTAACGGAGGGGTTTGTAATGAAAAAAATTGTGGTCGTTTTGACTTTGTTTGCTGCGATAGCCTTTGGCGGTTTGGCGTATGCTCTTGATATTTCCGATATAATAGGGGTCATTGGGGGAGGATTTCTGGTAGAAACTATCGCAGAACCTCTTAACGATTTTATAAATACCGTGACTATAAACAGAGGTGTTGCGGCGGAGAACATGACAAAAGTTGTGCCGATAGTTTCTGCCGGTCAGGGGACCCGCATTGGTGCTGCACAAGTTTCCGGACCCAAATCTGCCGTAGATGCGACAAAGGCTGTTGCTAGAATAGATGCTGTTTTTAAAGATCGTTTCAGGATAGAAATCTTAATACCCATAGATTCGCTTAATCCCTTAGAGCGATTTAGAAGAGTTCAGGGCGTGGGGGTCTCGGCCGTCATTGACTATAAACTTTAAAAAGAGGAGAATTCTCTCTTGGTGGTCAATAAAAGAGCTGTTGTTTTTTTAAGCTTGGCAATGTTTGCCATGTTTTGTCTTGTTGCTTCGCCTTCACGAGCGCAAGAGGAGACTATCGATCTCGTTGAAAAACTCGAAAAATGCACTTCATTTCATTGGGGGACGGATTGTCTGGTCTGGATTGTGCATTATCCAGAAGACATTGTTGATCCATGGGTTTCGATAGAAGCAGAAAGACAAAGGCTTGGCGAGCGAGAAAGGGAGGCTTATCGCCAAGCCTTTGTCAAAGATCTCAGGATGGAGGAATGTGAGCCTTTTCTTTTGACTATTTACAATTTTGGATTAAAGTCACTAAATTTAAAGCCTTTGTCAGAACATCTCTTACTGGAGGTCGATGGGGAAAAACTGCCTTTGGCAGCTTATGACAGCAATTTTGACGAACCCATCAATGGCATTTTGCAAGGTTTGGTTTTTTTCCCTAAAGTTACCTCTAAGGCTTTTACGGTCATCTTGAGCGGTGTTTACCCAAGGGAAATGCGATTTTCCTTCGATTCAACTGCCTTGCTAGCTGAGGAAGTCAAAGAGAAAAAAGAAGCGGTTGAGACGTCAATTCAGCCCGAAACAATTGTTGAAGATTCACTAACCATGGAAGAAATTATCGTGGAATTACCGGTTTCGGAAGAAATAAAAGATGCCCAAAAAGAACTTCCTCCAAATGAAGAATCGGATGATTCACTCGATGAGCCTTCGAGTTTTGAGGATGCCACAAAATATCCTGAGGAACCAGTGATTTTGCCTCCGGGGCCTGATCCGTTGCTCCAGGTGCAGAAGAATTCTACCAAGAGCGAAATAGATGTTTCATTAAAGGAAATTCTACAGAAAATAGAAAATGAAACTTCAATGACTAAGGAAGAAGTAGTGACCCTCTTTGTGGAAAGTTGGATAGAGGGAGATTTAAATACAATGTATGAACTGCTGGCTTCCGAGACAAAGAGGCAGTACACCATGGAGGAATTTGAAAAGGCTGCCATGGAATCGAATATACGATGGGCTTTTAAAGATGGTTACGATGTGACTTGGGTCAGTGACGATAAGGCAAAAATCAGCGGCATCCAAAAGATGGTGCTCATTAAAGTGGAGCGAAGCAAGATTTTAGGCCTGGTTCAAGAAAGGGGAAGGTGGCGCGTTGTCTGGTAAAAAGCGCGTATACCGCATGGTTTTCCTAACTTTATTTGTGGCTGCCTTTGTTGCTTTCTTAGTGAGGGATTTATATTTAACTGAAAACGATGGTGATGAAGAAAAAAGCACTTTCGTCGTCGAAAAAGTACAATATCGAAACATAATTGACGATAATGTATATATCTTAGATGCTCAAAGAGGCTGGAAATCGAATGATTTGTATATTTTGGAGGATGTTAACATTACTATTGAGGGCAAGGGTGGAAATGTATGGAAAGTTCAAGCTTCAAGAGGCAGCGTGCCTGAAGCATCAGGTGGGATCGTTGTTTTAAAGGAAGCAAGGGGTATTACGAGCATAAAGGGAGATCAATTTCACTGGCATTCTCCTGAAGTACGATGGAAGCCCGATGAACAGCTTTTTTTCTTCGACGATGGTATTCGTGCCTTTGGGGAATCGATCGAGATACGGTCACAAAACGGGTTGGTACGTCTTTCCGGCGAGATGGAACTTTCTGGCAAAGCAGAAGTTGTATATAGGATGCATAAAAAATAAACGTATTCCGTAGCATTTCTAAAACCAATTGAGATTTGCTTTCTTACAGAGTGCATGGACGTTTTCGGATCCAACTAAGATTTTACCTGGCATTTATTATCAAAGAGGGAGAAGTGTTCATGGACTGTAGCCACAGGAATTTTCAATGTGGAAACGTTATTTCTTTGTTGATGTTTCTATCTTTGATAATTTTTACTTGTACCTCAGCTTTTGCCCAGGAATTATCCTCGCCAGTTACGCTAGAGGCAGATGAAGTGGTCTTTTTTGAGATTGAAGGGCGTGCTGAGGCGAGAGGTAACGTTATAATCAGGCGCGAAGATATGAAACTTGAAGCTCCTTACGTTGAATACTTCATAGAGAGTTCCATGGTATTTGCAGAAGGTCACGACGATGAGCTTGTAGTATTAATTTGGGGCAACAGGGTTCTTAGGGGAGACAAGCTTGAATATAACCTAATTACCCAAGAAGGGATAATGCAAAATGGCTCGGGACAAGAAGGACCAGTATATGTTTACGGAGGAGATGTTAAAATAGCCCCGCCTGAAGCGGCGTTGAGTAAGGGATGGCTGGGCAGGAAAGACTTAGAAAAAACAGAAAAAAATGCCCACGTTGCTATTTGGGAAAATGCAAATTACACAACGTGTGATGCGCCAAAACCGCATTACAATCTTTATACCACTAAGATGACAGTCATACCGGGTAACAAAGTGGTCTTAAGGCGCCCAAGGGTATACTTGGATGGCAAGTTGCTTTATACATATCCCTTTAATTATGAGATCAACATAAGGGATCGAGAGGCGAGCAGTCCCTTTACTTTCCGTATAAAAGACGATTCCGATCGAGGAACCGGCGTCATAGGATATGGTCCGGTGGTTGTCGATGATAGGCTGTCCGTTAACGTTCACCTCGCTTACTGGTCGGATATGGACGAAGAATGGATGGTTTTAGGTAGTTACGGTTTGACAAATCAATGGAGTTTGTTTGCGAATGCAGTCTATGCTTATAACTCTGACGAAGACGAGAAGCGTTACCGACCCAGTTGGGGTGCAAATTATTATAATCAGGGCTTTTCGGGGAAAATTTATTGGTCTCAAGCTGAAAACGTTTCGATAGAAAAAGAAGCAGGAGTGACTTATAAAGGGGTCCTTTGGCGGTCCCCTGAGGTTCAACTGTTCACGCCTTGGGTCGATTTAACGTCAAATGCAAGGTCGCGCCTCGCCCTCTATTGGGGTCATTATGAAGCCGATGAAGCCGAAGTAGACAGGTGGGGTTATGGCTTTGATTTTTCAAGCTCCTTTGCTCCTTTAGATAAAAAAAATAATAACTTCACGCCCTTTATTTGGGCTCAGTATCAATGGTTCAAGTATGACGCGAAAAAGTGGCGCCGTCAGGAAATAATAGACGCGACTTGGGGATTGCGTTACAGAGTCGGTGAATTTCCCATGGTAACTCGATATGCCCAGCGCTGGACGACTGGGAATTCGCCCATGTCCTGGG